>NZ_JBHYGR010000072.1:12047-44651 GCF_042738155.1 Kitasatospora sp. NPDC059088
GGGGGGGGGGGGCCCACCCGCGCGCCCGCGCCGCCGCGCGCCCCCCCCCCCCCCCCCCCAGGGCGAGGGTGGGGCTGGCGGTGGACAGGCTGCGCTCGCCACCGCCGTGCTGGCGGGCCAGGTCCTGGAGCAGTTCGACGAGTTCGGCGTCGCTGTCGGCCACCGGCGGTACCTGGCGCAGGGGTTGGTGCACCTTGGAGACCCAGACGTCGTCGCAGCCGTTGACCAGGATGTTCTCGATCTCCGGGTCGTCCAGGTAGGGCTGCAGCCGGCCGGCCCGGAACAGCAGGTCGAAGACGGCCTCGGCGAGGGCGCGGTCCTGCTCCCGGGTGGGCGGGATGCCGTGGGTCTGGGCGTACGCGTCGGACCAGCGGGCGACCGCCTCCTCGATCAGCGCACGGCCGCGCTGCCGGCGGGTGGCCCGGTCCGGCTCGGCCCCGGAGGTGGTGGTCAACCGGGTGATCTGCTGGTGCAGTTCGGCCGCGACCTGGCGCTTGAGCTCGCGCGCGACCTGGGTGTCGACGGCCGGCCGGGTGGCGCTGCCGCGCACGTCCAGCGAGGGCAGCTGGGCGGGCACGGCGGTCGGCCCGGCGGCGGCGCCGCCGCCCGGGACGGCCGGCCCCTGGGTCGCGGACTGCGGCAGCCCGGGCTGGGGCGCGACGGGGCCCGGCCGGTACGCCTGCGGCGGCGGTGCGGCGGCCGGGACGGGCGCGGCCCAGGGCAGGGCGGCCGGGTCGGCCGTCGGGTGCTGGTGCAGGGGGCTACCGCGCACGGAGCACCTCCCCGGGGTCGTAGGGGTGGCGGTCGTCGGTCCGCCGGTCGGTCACGGTCGGCTGCTGGAGCTGGTAGGGGCCGTCCTCCTCGCCGGCCGGCCCGGCGGCCCCCTGGACGTGCGCCGGGAACGGCGCCGGGGCGGCCGGCTGCGGCGCCAGCCCGGCGAGCGGCGCGACCGGGCCGGTGACGATCACCGGCGGGGCGTACGAAGGCGGTTCCGCCTCACCGGGGACGGGCCCGGGGGCCGCCTGGCCGTACCCGGGCCGGCCGTGGCCGGACTGCGGGTGGGTGGGCTGCTGGTAGCCGGGCTGCGGGTGGCCGGGCTGGGCCTGCCCCTGGTACGTCCGGTCCGGGTACACCTGCTGCCCGTACCCGGTCTGCCCGTACGGGCTCGGCGCGGGCACCACAGGCGCGGGCATCACGGGCGTGGGCGGCACCGGCGCGGGCGGCACCGGCGTCGGCGCCACCGGCGCGGCCGGCCCGCCGGTCGCGGTACCGGTCGCCGCGGGCCCGCCCGGCGCCGCGCCCAGGGCGGGCGCCGGTGCGGCCGCCGGGCTCGCGGTGGGCGCGAGCCGCTGCCGCCGTCGGCGGACCAGCAGCTGCACCTCGTCCGCCGCCGACCGCGCCGTGCGCATCAGCTCCGAGCGGATGAACCGCCGGTCGGTGGTGTCCCCGCCGTCGGAGAGCACCCGGGCGGTGCGGGGGGCGTGCGGCAGCTCGCCGAGCACTGGCAGGCCGAACTCGCGGGAGACCTCGGCGCCCGAGTACGGCCCCTCGGAGACCAGCAGCAGTCCGAGCGCGTCCGTCCCGGTCCCGGCGGCGGCGAGGTCCTCGCCGAGCGCGGCGAGCCGCGGCCGGGCGGCGCTCAGCCCGCGCAGCGTGCTGCGGACCGTCACCGCCACCACGTCGGCCCGGCGGGCCAGCACCGCGCCGGCCCCGGTGGCGCCGGAGCGGCCGAGGTCGACGATGACGTCGTAGCCCTGCTGCTCGATGCCGTGCAGCAGTTCGGCGAGCGGCTCCCAGGTGTAGGTGAGGCCGGAGGCCTGGACCGGGTCGGTGAGGCCGGGCAGCAGCAGCCGCTCGGCGTCGCCCTCGGGCGAGAGGTCGATGAGCTGTTCCCAGATGGTCTGGGCGAGCAGTCCGCGCCGGTCGGCGACGGCCAGGTTGCGCAGCCCGTACACCGCCTCGACACGGCCCTCCAGGGCGCCGGCCAGCACCGCGCCGCCGTCCGGGTCGGCCTCGACCAGCAGGATCCGGCGGCCGGGCTGGAGCGGCCAGGCGAGCAGCAGTGCCAGGGCGGTGGTGGTCGCCCCGGGCGCGCCCGGGCCGCCGACCACCGCGATCACCGCCATCAGGCGCCACCCGCCCCGGCCGGGGTCGAGGGCCCGCCGCCGCCCGTGGGGGCCGCGCCTCCGGGGGGCGTCGTGCCCGAGGGTGCGGCGCCGGTGGGGGCCGCGCCGGAGGGGGCGGTCGAGGGTGAGGCCGGGGCGCCGCCGTCCGTGGCCGCGCGCGGGGCCAGCAGTACCTGGATCCGTCCGCCGGCCACCCACTGCGCCAGCCGCGGCCCGTCCGCCGTGCCGACCGCCACGTCGACCACCTGGCTGCCGTCGGTGTCCACCCGGCCGACGGTGATGACCGTCGCGGCCAGCGAGTCGGGCCGGCCGTTGTCGGGGGTGTTGACCACGACGATCTGCACCCCGGGCTGGAGCCGGCTGGCGGGCAGCTGGGTGCGCTTGGCCGACACCCCGACCACGATCTGCCCCGGCTGCACGGTCAGGCCCCGCGCGAGGTCCGAACCGGTCAGCATGGCACCGCGCTTGAGGTCGGTGGCGGCCCGCAGGCCGACCGCCCTGGCCCGGTCCTGGGCGGAGACCGGCCGCAGCGCCGGGTCGCCCGCGATCCGGGCCACCACCAGGTCGTCGTCGGTGATGACCTGCCCCCAGGGCACGTCCCGGGCGAGCGCCAGCACCGCGACCCGCTGACCGGTGCTGTTGTAGAGGACGGCGCCGCCGAGCCCGCCGGCCGCGATCAGCGCGACCGCCATGGCGAGCACCGCGGGGCGCCGGCGCCGGGCCCGCAGGGTGCGGCCGGGCGCGTGCGGCGTGGCCCGGCCCTGTTCCTGCTGCTCCGGTACCGCCACGGACACCGCGGCGCCCGCCGGCGTGCCGGACCCCGGCGTCGCGAATGTACGGTTCTCCACCGGGTTCCGCCCTTCCCTCGTTCGCTCTTCTGCTCGTCAGTGGCCGAACGGCCCTTGTGGTGCCGTCAGTTGAGGACCTGCACCTCGGCGACCTTGAGCGCGAGGTCCGCTCCGCGCGGCATGTCGATGTCGAAGGTCTTCGCCTGCGGCCCGGTGATCACCACATGGGCCCGCCAGTGCGCGGTCACGGTGCCGGTGAAGACACCGCCCTTGCGGGTGCCCGAGCCGGCCGCGAACTCGTAGCCGCAGTCGGGGGACTTCGCGTCCTTGTAGACGGGGTCGTACGGTGTCCCGGCCGTGGCGCAGTCCACCGTCATCCCCTGGCCGAAGTCCCAGGTCATGCCGTCCAGTTGCGCGGTGACGGTGACGGAGGCGCCCGGCACCGTGAGCGAACTCGGCTTGGGCGCCACCATTCCCTCGGCCCAGAGCCAGACCGGCGCCTTCACCACCGCGGTCTCCTTGGGCGCGAGGCCCGCCTTCGGCGCCGGGAAGACCATCCGGTCGGCGAGCAGCTTCGCCTGAACGGTCAGGTTGATCACCGGGGTCGCACCCGCCGCGTTGCTCACGAACTGGGTCTGCAGGCCGTCCTGCCCGCCGGCGGTCTGCGGGCAGACCTTGGAGTAGACCGTTCCCTCCGAGGGCTTGTGGCCCTCCCAGGCCTTGTCGCCCTCGGCCGGCTGCTGGTCCAGGGGCCGGAAGTAGCACCCGACGTCGCTGTTGAAGTAGCCGCGCTCCGGGTCGTAACAGGCCCACTGGGTGTCGTGGTAGCTGCACAACTGCGGCCCGCCGCCCCCGGTGTCGCCCCCGCCCTGCGAGGTTCCGGGCGTGCTGGTGCTGCTGCCGCCGGTGCCGGTGTGCGAGCAGATCACGTTCAGGGAACAGTTATCCGCCCCGGTGCCCGGTGGTTCGTCCGCCGTCGCCGTCACCGCCGAGGACAACAGCAGTCCGGCGGACAACGAAGCGACGACCGCGAACCGTCGGGCCGGTTTCCTTGCGTTCAGCATGTCCGGTCCACCTCCCGCTTGAAGTCGTAGATCAGCCAGTGCGCTTGGAACCATCGCAGGGACGCGGTCGCGGCATAGCGGTTCAGTCGGCCGACCGGATCCTTCGCGGTACGGGTGACGGCATCGACGCTGTGCCAGTCCGAGAGGTCGACGCAGTCCTCGATCACGGCGGTCTGCGGATCGGCATTCAGGTCGACGGCCTTCACCACCGCCGAATTCCGCGGCATTCCGGTCATCACCAGTTTGGCGTCGTGGAGTTGACGGAGGTCGACCAGGGCGTCGGACAGGGCCCGACCGGAGGAGTACGCCTCGAGCGCGGAACCGTCCGAATCCGTACGCCCGTAGGCCGTGGCCTGCGCCTGCCACCAGTCCTGATACGTCCTCAGGGCCAGCCGCCCCCGGGCCCCTTCCGGCCCGTCGGTCGGCGCGATCGCGCCGTTTGCCGGACCACCCGAAGGAGTTAACGGGTTCACTCCCGCAACCGTGGGCACGGGCGACCCGAGACGATCCACGGAACCACCGCCACCACCACTCGCACAAGCGCCGAGCAGCAACACCAGAACCGCCCCGCCAGTCCCGATCGCCCCAGGGCGCAACACATTTCCGCGCTGCCGCATCGCCCCACCTCGTCGCGACCGAGCCGATCCGTGATCAACGGTCGCCAGGAGAATTCCGAAGACCCGCCGATGTTTCCACTGGGGATCGATTCTTCGCCAACCCACCCCATCACGGCAACACCTCAGGCCCCCTGACCTTACGCGGAAGGCGGTTCCGTCGGGGCACTTTCCCGCCACAGAACGGCCAACAGTTCTTCGGAAAGCGACAATCCGGCCAATGCGCCCCGAACAGCGGCCCGATTGCGCATCAACAGGCGCCCGCCGTGCGGCGGAACGAGCAGGCGCGCGCCCGGCGTACCCGGACCGCCGGACGGATCGCCCCCGTCCAGCAGTCCGGCCACGGCGGGCTGGAGGTCCAGCGGGGCGACCGCCGCCGGGGCGCCCGGGACGCCGTGGTGCAGGACGGTGGTGAGCGCCCGGCTGAACGAGCCCTCCTCGCCCGGCAGTACGGCGTCCCGGCCGCGTCTGCCCGGGGCGTAGCGGCCGATCCGGCCCCACAGCGGGACCCGGGAGTAGCTGAGCAGTTCGCCCGCGCTGTCCTCGCCGGGCCGTTCCAGCGCCGTCCAGGTGTCCCGGTCGGCCACCGCGTCGACCAGCAGCAGGGCCTCCTCCTGGTCCCCGTGCACCATCGCGCTGACCACCCAGTCCCAGGCCAGGCCGCGCCGGTAGGCGTTGCCGGGGGTGCTGCCGCCGGTGACCAGGGCGAGCCGGCGCCCGCGCGGGTCGGCCACCAACTGGCCGACCAGGCAGACCACCAGCCAGCGGCCGGGGCGCCGGGCCGCGTCCCGGACGGCCGTGAGCATCGCGTTGGCGTCCGCGTCCGGCGCCACGGCCGTCACCCGGCAGCCCGCGGCGCCGGTGTCGAAGCACATCCCGGGCAGCACCTCGGCCAACAGCCGGGCGCCCGCCGGGGCGTGCGCCGACCCGCCGTAGGCCCGCTCGGGCCCGCCGTCCGCCCCGATCACCACCAGATCGACCCCGCCGGCCATCCGTCCGCCCCCTCCTGCGCCCGCCCCTCCACCGATCCCGACGCGGGGCAGGCTACCGCTCCGGCCGGGCGCCGACGGGGCTCCCGGCCCGTCCGCTCAGGGACCATGGGCCCTATCGACGCCCGCGCCGACCGAGGACGATCGGACGCATGGAGCGTGAGGACCGAGTGCAGACCCTGAGCGAGGCCGAGTGCCTACGGCTGCTCAGCACCGTGCCCGTCGGGCGCGTGGTGTACACCGAGCACGCGCTGCCGGCCGTCCTGCCGGTCTCCTTCGAGGTCCTGGACGGGCGGCTGGTGCTCGCCGTGCGCCGGGGAAGTGCCACCGCGCGCGGGCTCGACGGCACGGTGGTGGCCTTCCAGGCGGACCTGCTGGACCCGGTGACCCGCACCGGGTGGAGCGTGCTGGTGCACGGCCGGGCCGACGCCGTCAGCGAGCCCGAGCAGGTGCGCCGGGTGCTGCGCTCCGGGCTGCGGCCGTGGGTGGGGGACCCGGAGCCGCTGTTCATCGCCCTGGTGCCGGAACTGGTGAGCGGCCGCCGGCTGTTCCCGACCGGGCAGGGCTCGCTCGGGCAGGGCTCGCTCGGCCGACCGCTGCTGCGGCCCTGAGCTCGGGTTTCGCACTCCGCTCCTGACAGGTACCGGCGGGTAGGCATACGCTTCCGGCGTCCTGCCCCCGTGACCCCTCCCCAGGGCCGTCCCCTCCAGGAGCGCACCGTGACGACCTTCGCCTCCCTCGCCGAGCTGACCGCCGCCGTCGGCACCGAGCTGGGCACCAGCGAGTGGCACACCATCGACCAGCGGAAGATCGACCTGTTCGCCGAGGCGACCGGCGACCACCAGTGGATCCACGTCGACCCGGAGCGGGCGAAGGAGAGCCGGTTCGGCTCGACCATCGCGCACGGCTACCTGACCCAGTCGATGATCCCGGTGCTGGCCAAGGAGTGCTACGGCGTCGAGGGCGTGCGGATGGCGCTGAACTACGGCTCGGACAAGGTGCGCTTCCCGGCCCCGGTGCCGGTCGGCACCGCGATCCGGGCCACCGCCGAGCTGCTCTCGGCCACCGAGGTGCCGGGCGGGGTCCAGGCGGTGGTGCGCTTCACCATCACCAGCGAGCAGAGCGACAAGCCGCACTGCGTCGCGGAGGCGATCACCCGCTTCTACGCGTAGCGGCGGGCCGGCGACGGGCGCGCGGCCCGGACGCCGGGCACCCGCACCGCGCGGGGGCCGGGCTCGGCGCCGGCGGCGCGTGCCGGGTACGCCGATTGGACCGCGCCGGGCTCTTCGCCGGGTCCGAACGGCCCACGGCGAGTAACGTCCGACGAGATGGTTGTCGTACCCCAGTGGCCCCACGGCCCCCGGGGTACGCGCCCCGGCCTGCCCGGTAGCCGTGACCGTCCCAGGAGGAGCCGTGCCCCGCCCCGTCCCGTGGTTCTCCCGTCTCGCCGGTCTGACGTCACAGCTCGCACCGCCGCCCAGCGCACCGGACGCCGACCGGGCCGCGCTCGGCTGCGGCGCCCCGGAGCGCGCACTCCCCGGCCTCGCCGGACTGCCCCGCGCCGCCTGGCACCGGGTCCGCACCGACGCCTTCGGGGCCGACCCCCGGGGCGAGCGGCTGGCCCGGATCCGCCGCTCGCCGCAGTTCTCCGACGGCGCCTTCCGCAACCCGGTGCCCACCCGCCGCCTGGTCTACGAGCGCAGCCCGCTGGAGATCACCCTCGCCCAGCTGAGCGGGGACAAGACCCGCCGGGCGCCGTCCGCCGCGGTGCCGGTGCACCGGCTGCTCCCGGTCGACCTCGCCGCCCCACCCGCCTCCGGACTGCGGCTCACCTGGCTGGGGCACGCCACCGTGCTCGCCGAGATCGGCGGGCGGCGCGTCCTGATCGACCCGGTCTGGGGCGAGCGCTGCTCCCCCTTCGGCTGGACCGGCCCCAAGCGGCTGCACCCGGTACCGCTGCCGCTGTCCGAACTCGGGCCGGTGGACGTGGTGGTGATCTCGCACGACCACTACGACCACCTCGACATGCGCACCGTGAAGGCCCTGATCGGCAGCGGCGCGGTGTTCGCCGTACCGCTCGGGGTCGGGGCGCACCTGGAGCACTGGGGCGTGCCGGCCGGGCGGATCGTCGAGCTGGACTGGTGGGAGTCGGCCGAGGTCGCCGGACTGACCCTGACCGCCACGCCCGCCCGGCACTACTGCAGCCGGGGTCCGCGCACCAGCGCGCTGTTCCTCTGGGCGTCCTGGGTGGTCGCGGGCGGCGGGCACCGGATCTTCCACAGCGGGGACACCGGCTACTTCCCCGGCTTCGCGGAGATCGGCCGCCGGCTCGGCCCGTTCGACGCCACGATGATGCAGGTCGGGGCGTACAGCGAGTTCTGGCCCGAGGTGCACATGACCCCGGAGGAGGGCGTCCGGGCGCACCTGGACCTGGGCGGCGAGCTGCTGCTGCCGATCCACTGGTGCACCTTCAACCTGGCGATCCACCCCTGGGAGGAGCCCGCCGAGCGCGTGGTCACCGCCGCCCAGGCGCTCGGCGCCCACCTGGCGGTCCCCCGCCCCGGCAAGCCCTTCGAGCCCGCCGACCCGCCGGCCCTGCGGCTGTGGTGGCGCGCCGTCGCGGCCAGGCCGCGCGGCATCGAGCCGCTGGTCGCGGAGCGGACGGAGGTGCGGGAACAGGCGACGGGTTTCAGCGAACAGATTTCAAACTCTGTCATCTGAAATCTGTTCGCTGAAATCTGTCATCTGTTATCTGTTCGCTGTTATCTGTTCGCCGTCAGCTGTTCGACGCCGTCCCCCGGCGGCGCCGGATCACCGCCCAGCCCGCCTCCTGCACCACCAGGGTGAGCACCCCGGCCAGCACGATCCCCAGCAGGTTCAGCAGCAACTGCACGCTGGATCCCCAGAATTGGTCGACCTTGCCGTACCCGAGCGCGACCGCCGCATTGGCCGCGGCGGGCACGGTGGTGACCGAGATCGCGACGCCCACCAGGGTGCCGGCCTTCGCCGAGGTCAGCGAGAGCAGCCCGGCGACGCCCGCCAGGAAGGCGACCACGAAGGAGGTCGCGTCGGGCTGCCAGATGAACGAGGTGTTCGGACGCGCGGCGTCGAACCGCTCCTCCGAGAAGAGCCCCAGCGCGTCCATCAGCAGTCCGAAGCAGACCGTCAGCGCCATCGCCACCAGGAAGCCCGTGACCAGGGCGTTCAGCGAGCGCAGCGCCGGGCGCGCGCGGCGCTGGACGATCGCCACGCAGAGCCCGGCCAGCGGCCCGAACTCCGGGCCGACCGCCATCGCGCCGACGACCAGGATGGCGCTGTCCAGCACCGAGCCGCAGGCCGCCAGCATGGTGGCGACGGTGAGGAAGGCCAGGAACACCCAGGTGAGGGTGGACTCCTCGTGGGTGATCTCGGAGACCGATTCCCACACCAGCGCGTCGGCCCCCTCCCCCGGGGCGAGCCGCTCGGCCTCGTCGGCCGCCGCCGAGAGGCTCAGGTCGAGCGCCGAGACGTCGATCGCCCCGCGCTCGACCAGGCCCGTCCCGCGCAGTGCGCCCAGCACCTCGTCCAGCGCCTCCCGGGCCACGTCGCAGAGCACCACGTCCCCGGCGGGCCGGACGGCCGCGTCCGGCAGGACCACCACGTGGGTGACCCCGACGGAGTCGTCCAGGCAGCCGAGCACCGGCTCGCGCAGGTCGGGCGGGACGATCAGGCGAAGGTGCAGCACGGGCTCTCCGGTACGTAGCGGACGGATCGGAAATCCCGCCCACCCTAGAACCTGACGCCCCGCCCGCCCTCGCGGCCCGCTCTCTCGGCCCGCTCTCTCGGCCCGTCCCTCGCGGCCCGTCCCGCCGACACATGAGCCCCGCTCAGCCCGCGAGGACGTCCCGCAGCGCCCGGGCCTCCTTCACCACCCGGCTCGACCCACCCTGCTCCGCCGCCGCCGTCACCTCGGCCACCGCGCCCCGCGCCCCGCCCCGCCGGGCGCAGTCCGCGGCGAGCGCGAGCAGGTCCCCGAGCCCGCGGACGGTCGGCCCGGACGTGCCGAGCAGCTCGGGCAACGCGGCCCGCAGCACCGTCCACACCGTCCGGTGCGCGCCGGTCTCCGCCGCCTGGCCGAGCACCGCCACCAGCCGGGTCGGCTTGACCGCCCCGAGCGGGACCAGTTCGCCCAGCTCGCGCCCGAGCAGCCCGCCGTCGAGCTCCCCGCGCGCGGCGAGCACCAGCAGCGCGTCGAGGGCGCCGGTCCGGTCCTCGGCGTGCCGGGCGCCCAGCCCGTACGCGAGCGCCAGGTGCAGCGCGAGTCCGGCGGGGCCGCCGGACTCGGCGAGCAGCGGGAGGTGGCGCGCGGCCCCGCGCTCGTCCCGGTCGGCGCCCGCGGCGAACTGGTCGAGCCAGCGGGCGGCCAGCTCCTCCCGGTGGTGGGGCAGGACCGCCACCCAGTGCGGGACCGGCCGCCAGACCCACTCCTCGACGGCGCGGGCCCGGGAGACGCTGGGCCCGGTCGGGTCGAGCAGCTTGCGGAACTCCGGGGCGAGCCGCTCGCCGGCCGGCCCCGTCGGCCCGGAGCCGGTGCCCGGCTGGGCGACGACGATCCGCTCGATCTCCTCCCACCAGCGGTCCAGGTAGGTCCGCCGGCTCCGCACGCCCCGGCCGGGCGCGAAGAGCACCCGTTCGGAGGGCTGTCCGGGCAGGCCGCCGGTGCGCAGCCAGTGCGCCAGCCACCGCCCGGCGGGCGAGGTGAGCGCCTCGGCGGCGGCCAGCACCTCGGGCTCGGCGGTCGGCCGGACCCTGAGCAGGGCCGCGCACAGGTCGGCCTGGCCGGGGGTGATGCGCGCCGCCTGGTACCCGGCGAGGCGTTCGACCAGCGCCGCCGGTTCGATCGCCCCGGTGGTGTCGGTCGGGACGGCGAGCAGGTAGGGCGGGCGGTTGGCGGTCACCTGCCAGGCGGCCTCCTCCAGCCGGGCGGCGAGGACGGTGCCGTGCGGGCTGGTGCGGGGGCCGCGCAGCGGGGTGCGTCCGCTGCCGGTGAGGGCGTCCCAGAGCCGGCGTGACGGCGTCTCGCCCGCCAGCGCGGCCACCACGTAGGAGATGTCCCGGGGCGTGCAGTCGGCCCAGTGGCCGGCGCCCTGCCAGGGGTGCGTCCGGCGGACGGGTTCCAGTGCCGCGAGGAGCGCGGCCCGGTCCAGGTGGGCCTGCCGGACCAGTCCGTCCAGCACCCGTTCGAAGGCGGCGACCTCGGGCTCCCGGGCCGCGAGCAGCGCGGAGAGCTCCTCGGCCAGCTCGGCCGCCGAGCCGATCGGTGCCCCGAGCGGGCGCGGCCCGGGCACCGGCGGCAGGATCTCCTCCGATCCGCCCGCCGGGTCGTCGCCGCCACCGCCACCGCCACCGACCGGGGCGCCGAACAGTTCCCCGGCCCGGGCGTGGTGGGCGGGGTGGAGCAGTTCGGCGGCGCCGCGCAGCTCTGGCAGCACGGCCGTGCCCGCCGCGGCGAGGTGACGGGCCACCACGTTCAGCGCCCGCTCCTGGACGCCGGGGTCCGGGTGGCCGAAGGCTCCGGCTGCCGCGAGCACCACCGGCCCAGAGCGGTCGGGCGCGCGCCGGGCGGCCTTCTCCAGCCAGGCCAGTTGGGCCCTGACCAGCTTCTTCTCGGTCCGGAACAGCACCACCGCGGAGGCCTCGGTGAGCGTCTCCGGCTCGATCAGCCCGGCCTCGTCCAGTCCGGCGAGCACCTCCTGGGCGTGGCCGGCGATCACCGACAGCCCGTCCAGCAGCGCCAGGACGTCCCGTACCCTGGCCGCGTACTCCTCGGGTGTCGGGTCGAGCGCGCGCAGCAGTTCCAGGAAGGCCCGCTGGTCGGCGGCCTTGCCGCCGCGCAGCAGCCGGGCCAGGCAGCGGTCGAGCAGTTCGACCCGGTCCACCAGCCCGGTCGCGGCCAGGTCGGCGATCGCCTCGGTCCAGACGTCCCCGCGGCGGGGGCTGTGCCGGCGGGTCAACGTGCCACCGATGTCGGCGAGTTCGAGGATCCGGGGCAGTAGGACGGGCATCAGGGCGTCGGCCCGCAGCCGCTCGACCAACGGCGGCCGGGGGCCGTACTCGGTGGACAGGGCGCCGAACCAGCCCCGGACGAAGGGCTCGCTCACCGGCACGGCGCAGCCGGTGCGCCGGACGATCGCCTCGACCAGCGGGTGCATCGACCAGCCCCAGGAGCGCACCGGCCGCTGGGCGAGCCGGGTGGCCACCTCGATCTGCCACTCCTGCGGCTGGGACTCGACGACCACGTGCAGGGCCGGGTGCCGGGCCCAGTCGCGGCTGCCGAAGTCGGTGCCGGCGAGCCAGGTGGCGGCGCCCGCCGGGCCGGGGTGGCAGCCGGCTCCGGCGATCAGCAGGGCGCCCCGGGTGTCCGTCCCGGACTGCGACCAGTCGTCGCGCAGCTCCTTGCGCAGCTCCCTGAGCGCGGCCAGGCACTCCCGCCGCTGGACCTTGTCCAGCTCGGCCAGCAGTTCCGGGACGGCTTCGACGAACCCGACCCGGACGGCCGCGAGCAGTTCCCCGACCGGCCCCGCGGTCCGCTCCACGATCTCCGCCTCCGCCTTCGCCATCTTCGCCACCTTCACCGCTCTGTCCACCCTTTCCGCCTTCTCCCCCGTGCTCATGCCCCGGCCTCGCGCACCATGCCGACCGCCAGCGCGTGCTTGCACGGCCCGCGCCCGCCGCGGTACTTGGCCCACCACAGGCAGGTGCAGCTCACCCGCCCCGACGCGTCCGTCCGCACCCGCTGGAGGTGGTCGTCCACCGTGACGACGGCCGTTGCCCCGTCGCCTTCCAGCCGCACCGCACCCGCCGCGACCAGCGCCCGGGCGGCCCGCAGCCGGGGGTTGGCGGCCTCGGCGCGCCCGGCGTCGTACGGGAGCCGCCGGTGGAAGTGGGCGGCCTCGGCGGTGTCGTAGCCGATCTGCCCGGCGGTGCCGAGCCGGGTGAGCGCGGCGCGGACCCGCTCGACGCTCAGCCCGGACTGCTCGGCCAGCTCGGCGACCTCGATCCGGGGCTCCCAGGCGAGCAGTACCGCGATCAGCTCGGCGTCCTGCTCGACCGTGCCGGTGGCGAGCGCGTCGAGTACGCCGCCCTCGCCGGAGAAGCCGCGCGAGGCGTCCGGCGAGAGGGTGAGGGTCAGCCGCATGCCGGGCAGCACGACCTCCCAGGCGCAGGCCGTCGGGGCCGGGCCGGCGACCGGCCCGTACACCCGCAGGCCGAGCGCGTGCCGCAGCACGCGCTGCAGGGCGACCAGCCGCTCGGGCCCGGGCAGGCAGACGGCGCCGGGCACCGGACGGGTGGTGGGCCGCAGGGTGCGCCCGGCCGGGACGACCCAGCCGACGCCGCCGCGGCCGCCGCGCGGCAGCGAGCGCAGGAAGCGCACGGCCTCGGCGGCGCCGAGTTCGGCGCGCAGGTCGAAGCCGGCGGCGACCACCTGGGTCTCGGCGAAGCCGCGCAGCCAGCGCTCCGGCAGCGGCACCTTCCGCTCGACCAGCGGGCCGTCGAGGCCGGTGACCTCCAGGGCGTCCGGCCCGACCGCGAGGTGCAGCGGCTCGGCCGGGCCGATCCTGGTCAGCGCCTCCCGCAGCGGGTCGTTGACGTCCACGTTGGTGGTGCCGTGGCCGATCTCGCCGCCGTCCAGCCCCGCCCCGAGCACGTCGAGCCGGGCGTACACGCCGCAGCAGCCGGAGAAGGACTCGAAGCGCAGCCGGTCCCCGTTCGCGGTGACCACCGGGTCGAGCGAGGCCCGCAGCCGCGGCTGGTGGTAGCGGGCGGCGGCGACGTCCGCGACGGCGAGCAGTGCGGCGGCGGCCGGGGCCGGCTCGGCCAGGAAGCCCGCGAAGAAGCGCGGGTTGGCGGCCGCGCCGAGCGGGGTGGCGCCGCCGGAGGTGGCCAGGTCCAGGCTCCGGCCGGCGGCGCCGTCCAGGACGGCCGACGGGCGCAGGTAGGCGTACGCCTGTGCGGATTGCGTCATGGGCAGCACGCTAGGTGACCGGTCCGACATCCCCTCGCCCGGTCGGCGTAGTGAAACACGTTCTACCCGGGGTCCGCGTTACCCAGGTCACACCACCGCACGGTTGGCTTCTGCCACTATGGGCCGGTGACCGACCTGACAGAACAGCAGAGACCGACCGAGCAGGCGCCCGCCCCGGCCACCCCGTTCGCCGCCCTGCTGGAAATCGAGCAGCTGAACGAGAACACGTTCCGGGGCCACTGCCACGCCGGCGCCCCGATGCGCGCCTTCGGCGGCCACGTCGCCGCCCAGGCCCTCGCCGCCGCCGGACGCACCTGCGCTCCGAAGCGCGCGGTGCACTCCCTGCACGGCTACTTCCTGCTGCCCGGCGACCCGACCCGGCCGATCGAGTACCAGGTCGACCGGCTGCGCGAGGGCTTCACCTACACCACCCGCCGGGTCCGGGCGCTGCAGGACCGGAAGGAGATCTTCAACCTCACCGCCTCCTTCAAGCTCCCCGAGCCGGCCGCCGGCGACCGCCAGCGCGAGGTGCCCCCGCTGCCCGACCCGGAGACCCTGCCGGACGCCTTCTCGCACTGGGACGAGGAGCTGCGCACCGCGATCAAGGCCTCCGACGGCTTCCGCGACCTCGAACTGCGCTTCGTGCCGCCGGACGCCCCGGGCCTGCCGCCGGCCGTCCCCGGCATGCCCCAGCAGTTCGTCTGGCTGCGCATCGCCACCCGCCTGCCGGACACCGACCCGCTGCTGCACACCTGCGCGCTCACCTACCTGTCCGACCTCACCCTGGCCTCCACCGCCGGGCTGCACGAGCAGGCGAACTTCTTCCAGCGCATCGAGCCGCCCCGGCTGCTGATGACCTCGCTGGACCACGCGATGTGGTTCCACCGCCCCTTCCGGGCCGACGAGTGGCTGCTCTTCGCCCAGCGCAGCCCCTCCGCCTCGGACGGCCGCGGCCTGTCGCTCGGCGAGTTCTACGACCGGGACGGCCGGCTGGTGGCCTCCGCCACCCAGGAGGCGCTGATCCGCCGGATGCCGTGAACCGGGCGGCTCCCGGAGGCCGCCGGGAGCCGCGCGAGAGGCACCCGGAAGGCCTCCGGACACCCCCGCCCGCCGACCGGACGAAGCCCGGACGAAGCCCGGTGGACGGCGGGCGAACGGAAGGGGGCCGGTCGGCGTCATACTCCTGAGCGGCCCCGGCCCGTATCATGGTGCGGGTGACCAAGGTTGACCTGTCACCACGGCCGGTGGAGGCGATGTCTCCGCGTCAGCTCGAACGCCGCGAAAGCCTGATCGCGGCCGCGCTCGCCCTGGTGAACGAGATCGGCGTCGAGCGGCTGCAGATGAAGCAGGTCTGCGAGCGGTCCGGAGTCGCCCTGGGGACGGCGTACCGCTACTTCTCCTCCAAGGACCACCTCCTGGCGGCGGCGATCGCCGAGTGGCACCGGCTGCTGCTGGCGGACCTGGTGGCCGAGCTGCGCGGACCGCGCGCCGGGCTGGGGGCCACCGACCGGGCGGTCCGGTTCGTCCGGGGCGGGATGCGGGCCTACCAGCGCCAGCCCGAGCTGGCCCGGTTGCGGGTCGCCGTCGCCGCCTCCACCGATCCCTTCGCCAGCGAGGCCCTGCAAGGCATGGCCCGGGCCGACAGCACCGCGCTCCAGGTGGTGACGGCCGAGGTGCCGGCGGCGGCCAGCGACCTGGTGCGCCACATCGTGGCGCACGCCTGGCAGGGGGAACTGACGGCCTGGGTGACCGGCCGCACCACCCTCGGGGACGCCAGACGGCGGCTGGAGGACGTGGTGCGCCTCGTGCTGACCCCGTACGAGACCCCCTACCCGGCCCCGTACGAGGTCCAGTCCACCGGCTGAGCCCGCGCGCCCCGAACCCGGACAGCCCCGAACCCGGACGGCCCCGGCCCCGGGCGTCCCGGCCCAGGCGTCCCGACGGCCGCTCAGACCACCGTCACCGGGTGCGCCACCACCGCGCCGAACAGGTAGCCCTCGCGGTTGAGGGCCGCCCGTTCGGGCTGGGTGGCGCCGCCGCGGTCGGTCGCGCGGGCGCGCAGCTCGTACCGGCCGGGCCGCTCGGGGCGCCAGCCGACGCTCCAGCGCGCCCAGTCCCCGGCGGGCGGCTCCCCGTCCAGCTCGGCGGGCCGCCAGCTGCGGCCGCCGTCGGTGCTCACCTCGACCAGCCGCACCGGGGCCGTACCGGACCAGGACCGCCCGTACAGGCGGTGCTCGCGCCCGGCCTCCAGTCGGGCGCCCTCGGCCAGTTCGAAGGCGGACTTGACCACCTGGGTGGTGAGCGCGACGCCGTCGGGCGGCCAGCCCGGGCCGTACATCCGGTAGAAGACGGTGTTCCAGGGCGACCGGAGCGGGTGGTCGGCCACCTCGATGCTGCCGACCCACTTGATCGAGGCGATACCGACCCAGCCGGGCACCACCAGTCGCACCGGCGCGCCGTGGTCGGGGATCAGCGGGGCCCCGTTCATCTCGTAGGCGAGCAGCGCGTCGTCCAGCGCCTTGGCGATCGGCAGCGGCCGGCGCACCGGGCCGTGGTTGGTGCCGTCGACGACGTAGTCCGGGTCCAGGCCGGCGGGCAGCACGTCCACCGCGCGGTCGGTCAGCCCGGCGGCCCGCAGCACCTCGGCGAGCCGCACGCCCCGCCAGGCCGCCGAGCCGACGCTGCCCAGCGTCCACGGGGTGCCGGGGACGCGCTGGCCCTGCTGGCGGTGGAAGTAGCCGCGGCCGTTGCCCGCGCACTCGATCAGCGCCTCGGTCCGGGTGGCGGGCAGCGCCCGCAGGTCGGCCAGGCCGAACTCGACCGCCCGTTCCGGCCCCGGAGCGCCGTGCAGGCCGCTGCCGAACAGCCGTAGCCGCCAGGTGGCCGGGTCGATCAGCGGGGTGCTGGTGTGGTTGCGGACGAAGAACCGTTCCACCGGGACGTGACGGCCGACGGCGGCCCCGCCGTCGGCCTCGCGCAGCGCGTCCCACCGCATCTCGGCGTTGGTGTCGCGCCGGACGAACCACCGGGCGGGCAGCGGTTTGACGATTCCGGGCAGCTCGATGCTTCCCGACGGGTCCATGCTTCCGGGCACGGGCCTGGCACCTCCTCGACGGCGGGGCACGACGGCATCCGGACGGCACTGTCCGGATGGCGCTCCCGCTCTCCCAGCGTAGGCGCTCCGGCGCTTTCCGTGACCAGGCCGGCGGGCGGCGGTTCCCGCCCGGGCCCGGCCGAGTACGCCCCCGGCGCCCGCCACCTAGAACTCCCCTCCGGGCAGCGGCCGATGGCCGAGGCCCTGCCCCAACCCCGCGCATCCGTCGAGGAGTTGGCCAAGGGCCGAACCGCCCCACCTCCACCGGGCCGGGGGCCGACGCGGGCAGCCGCCGGGCACTGTCCCCCGGCCCCGCGACCGCGCACCCGCCGGGCGGGGGCGGGCGGCCTGACGGGACGAAGGTCCCCACCCTCCGCCTGCCCGGCGCGCCCTCCCGCCGCGCACGCCGCCAACTGGACATAGTGCGACATACATCTTGAATCCCCCGTGTTCCCCGTATGTCGAGAGGTCCTCCCGCATGAGCAGCCAGCCGCCGCAGCCCTCCCCGCTTGTGCAGGAGCCCGACGAACCCGGCGAACCCGCCGCCACCCTCCCCACCGACCGGGCGGTCTTCGGGATCAGCGCCGTCCTGGTGCTCGCGGTGGTCGCCTGGGGCGTGTTCGCCGAGGACTCGCTCGGCCGCACCTCCAGCACGGCGCTCCGCTGGGTCCTGCACAACTTCGGCTGGCTGTTCGTGGTGGCCGCCGACGTCTTCCTGGTCCTCACCGTGCTGCTCGCCTTCAGCCGCTTCGGCCGGATCCGGCTCGGCCGCGACGACGACGAACCGGAGTTCTCCACCCTCGCCTGGGTCGCCATGATGTTCAGCGCGGGCATGGGCATCGGCCTGATGTTCTACGGCGTCGGCGAGCCCCTGCAACTGTTCGCCGCCCCGCAGCCCGGCTCCGGCCTCGAACCGCAGAGCGCGGCCGCCGCCCAGCAGGCGCTGGAGTTCTCGCTCTTCCACTGGACCCTCCACCCCTGGGCGATCTACGCGGTCGGCGGCCTCGCCCTCGCCTACACCACCTTCCGCAAGGGCCGGGGCAACCGGATCTCCGCCGCCTTCGTCCCGCTGATCGGGCAGCGCGGCGCGGACGGCTGGCAGGGCAGGGCGATCGACCTGCTCGCCGTCTTCGCCACCGTCTTCGGCTCCGCGACCAGCCTCGGGCTCGGCGCGCTCCAGGTCGCCGACGGCCTCGGCTACATCACCTCCGTGCGCAACACCCAGAACGCCCAGCTCGTCATCATCGGCTCGCTGACCGCCGCCTTCGTGCTCTCCGCGTTCTCCGGCGTCCACAAGGGCGTCAAGTGGCTCTCCACCGCGAACGTCGTGCTGGCCTCGCTGATCATGCTCTTCGTCTTCGTGTTCGGGCCGTCGGTGTTCGTCCTCGACTCGATCCCGTCCACCGTCGGCGGGTACCTCTCCGACCTGCTCGGGATGTCCACCCAGACCGGCGCCTTCACCGACGAGAGCTGGCTCGGCTCCTGGACGATCTTCTACTGGGCCTGGTGGCTCTCCTGGGCGCCCTTCGTCGGCACCTTCATCGCCCGGATCTCGCGCGGCCGCACCATCCGGCAGTTCCTGCTCGGCGTGCTGCTGGTGCCCAGCGGAGCCACCGTGATCTGGTTCTGCGTCATGGGCGGCACCGCGATCCGGCTCGTCGGCACCGGCACCGCCGACCTGGTCGCGACCATCCCGCGCGGCGCGGAGGCCTCGCTGTTCGAAATGCTGCGCTCGCTGCCGCTCGGCTCGGTCACCAGCGTGGTCGCGGTCCTGCTGGTGATGACCTTCTTCATCACCAGCGCCGACTCCGCCTCCCTGGTGCTCGGCTCGCTCTCCAGCCGCGGCTCGCTGCACCCGCGCACCCCGCTGGTGGTGGTCTGGGGCGTGCTGATGGGCGGGGTCGCGGCCGCCCTGCTGCTGGCCGGCGGGCTCACCGCGCTGCAGAACGCCACCATCCTGGTCGCGCTGCCCTTCGTCGTGGTGATGCTGCTGCTCTGCCTCTCCCTGGTGAAGGAGCTCCGCGAGGACCCGGCGGCCGGCCCCTCCCGCTTCCACCCCGCCCACGGCCTGCGGGACGCCGTCCGGGTCGCGGTGGGCGAGGCCCTCGCCGAGCGCGGCCGACGGCGCTGAGGCCCCCGACACACCGGCACTGACCAGCGCATACGCCCCACCCGGCGACCGGGTGGGGCGTATGCGGCCAAGTGACGCCCGATCCCCGCCCGGACTTCACCCGCGCGTACCGACCGTTCACACCGCCCTGGGAGCCTCCCTGTCATGAACGCCAGCCCTCAGGCGCCCTACCAGGAACCGCGCTTCCCGCTCCCCCAGCGCCACCGCCGTCTCCTCGCCTGCACCGCCGTCCTCGCCTCCATCGCCCTCGGCACCCTCGGGGTCGGTGCCACCGTGGAGACCGTCCAGCACGGCCCGATCGCCGCCGCCACCGCGAGCAGGTAGCCGGCCCCGCCCCGCGCCTGGGGGGTCATGTCAATCCGAAGATCAGCAAGCCCTATGATCGCTCTGCAACACGACGCGAAGGGGATGCAGTGGCGCGGGTTGCAATCATCGGTGGCGGGATCAGCGGGCTGGGAACGGCCCTCATGCTCGGACGACGGGGCCATGCCGTCACCCTGTTCGAGCAGGAGGCCCGACAGGCCGACACGGACCTGGACCAGGACTTCTACCACTGGAAGCGGCCCCGGGTCCCCCAGGCCGACCAGCCCCACTCCTTCCTCGCCCCGGTCCGCACGGTGCTGCGCGCCGAGGCCCCCGACGTCCACGCCGACCTGCTGGCCCGCGGCGCCCGGGAGTACCACGACTTCGACTGGTTCGACCAGCACCCGCCGCACCGGGACGGCGACGAGGACCTGGTGACCCTGCGCACCCGCCGCATCGTGCTGGAGGCCGCCCTCACCGCCGCCGTCCGCCGGGAGCCCTCCGTCGAGGTACGGCGCGGCCGCCGGGTGAGCGCCCTCACCCTCCAGGACGGAAACCCGCCCCGGGTCACCGGCCTGCGGGTCGACGACGGGACCCACCCGGCCGACCTGGTCGTCGACGCCGCCGGCCGCCGCTCCGCCGTCCCCGGCTGGCTGACGGCCGCCGGCTGCCGCCCGCCCGTCGTCGACAGCCACCGCACCGGCATCACCTACCTGTGCCGCTGGTACCGCCTGCGGGCCGACGGCCCGCGCGACCCGGGGCGGGTGCGGACCGGCTCGGTCGCGGGGTTCGCCGCCGCCGGGGTCTTCCCCTCCGACAACGACACCTTCGCGCTGAGCATGGTGCTCTCGACCGGCGACCCGACCCGCGGCGCACTCCTGGACCCCGCCGTGTTCGAGGCCGTCCTGCGCCGCTTCCCCGCCTGCGCCGCCTGGCTCGACCTCGACCCCGAACCCCGCTCGGCCGTCCTGGCGATGGCCGGCCTGGACAACCGCTGGACCTCCCTCACCGACGACGCCGGCCCCGTCGTCACCGGCCTGGTCAACGCCGGGGACAGCCTCGTCCACACCAACCCCACCCTCGGCCACGGCGTCGCCCTCGGCCTGCTCGCCGGCCAGTACCTCGCCGGCCACGCCGACCAGGTCGCCGCCGACCCCGCCGGCTACCACGACTGGGCCGCCCGGACCCTGCGCCCCTGGTTCGACGCCCAGGTGGCCGGCGACCGCACCAACGAGCAGCGCCTGCTGGACGGTTCGGCCCTCCCCGAGCGCCGCACCGCCGCCCTCGCCGCCTGCGCCTTCGACGACCCGGTCGTCATGCGCGCCCGCGCCCACGTCCGCCACCTGGTCCGTACGCCCGAGGAGGCCTTCGGCAGCGAGGAGGTCGACCGCCACGTCACCGCCTGGCTGGCCGCCCGCCCCGACTTCACCCCCCGGCACGACGGACCCACCCGCAGCGAATGGGAAGCCCTCATCCCGGCCTGACCGCCCACGGCCCGCCCCGGCCCGGCAGTCGCCGGGGTCCGGGGCTCAACTCCCCGACGGGGCGGCGGGGCGGGAGTGGCGGCCGGTGCCGGGGGTGGGGTGGAGGTCCGGGGCCGGGGCGTAGCGGGCGGCCGGGGGGCGCAGCAGCCAGGTGGTGCGGGGCGTGGGGGTGATCAGGCCGAGCCGGTGCAGGAGGTCGAGGGCGTCGCGGCGCAGGGCGGTGCGGTCGGCGAGGTAGCGGGCCGGGAGGTCGTGGTCGTCGGCGATGTCGCCGAGGAGGCCGTCTATCAGCGCGTCGGCGATCGGTACGTCGCCCTCGGTGGCCTCGCCGGGCAGCGGCCGGACCTCCTCCACCAGGCCTTCGACCAGCAGCAGGGCGGCCTGGGAGAGGGTGCCGGTGCCGGGGAGGGCGAGGTCGGTGAGTTCGGCGGCCGGGTCGAGCAGGGCGACGCCCTCGGCCCGCAGTTCGGCCTCCAGCCCGAGGAAGTCCGCGAGCGCGGCCGGGCCGCTGAGCCGGTGCTCGTGCAGCCAGGCGCGCCGGTCCTCGGGGAGGTCGGCGGCGAGGACGGCGGGCGTCTCGGCGAGGAGGCGCCGCACGGCGGTAGCGGGTTCGGCCTCGGCGGCACGGCGGATCAGGTCGGCGGCGTCGGCGGCGAGGGCGGGCGGTCCGGCCGGGACGGCGCGGGCGAGTTCGCGGTCGACGGTCAGCACGAAGGCGGTGTCGGCCGGGTCGGCCGGCAGGTCGCCGAGCACCTGCCAGTCGGCCAGCGCGGCGAGCGCCATCGCGGGGGCGTCCGGGTCGGCCGCCTGGGCCGCGAGGTCGGGGGCGGCGGACCGCATCGCGTCGAGCAGCCGCCCGTACGGGAGTTGTTCGGGGGCATCGACGAGCAGGGCCAGGGCGAGGGCGAGCTGGGCGTAGCCGGCCGGGGTGAACGGGGCACCGGTGGCCGGGTGTTCGAGGCGGCGGGCGGCGCCGGGGCCGAGGCCGGCCTTGCAGAGCCGGGCGTGCCAGGGGCCGACGACCAGGCGGTAGCCGAGCAAGGTGTCGAAGCGTTCGACGAGCCAGTCGCGGTGACGGCGGATCAGCGGGAAGCCGTCGGCGTGCGGGCCGGAGGCGGTGACCAGCGGGTGGGCGAGCAACAGCCGTGCGGCGATGCGGCGTTCGGCGTCGGGGAGTTCCTCGCCCGCCGGTTCCGGGGCGTCGCCGGGCAGCTCCGGCAGGGCCCGGGTGCGCTCCGGCCTGCGGTGGCGGCCGGGCCGGCCGGACTTGGCGCCCGACCGGACGACGGGCAGGGCGGCGGCGTCGCGCCGGGCGCGGCGCAGGCCGCCGTCGGCGCGCCCCTCGCGGGCCTCACGGGCGCGCGGGACGGCGGCCGTG
Organism: Kitasatospora sp. NPDC059088; assembly: GCF_042738155.1. NCBI lineage: Bacteria > Bacillati > Actinomycetota > Actinomycetes > Kitasatosporales > Streptomycetaceae > Kitasatospora > Kitasatospora sp. NPDC059088. The sequence goes on from NZ_JBHYGR010000072.1 coordinate 34,024, forward strand.
TGGGCGGTCGGGCCGTGCCACCAGCTGACGCCGGGGTCGCCGGGCTCGGCGGCGGCACCGAGGTGCCGGGCGGGGTAGAGGCCGAAGGAGGCGGTGCACAGGTCGTCGGCGGCGCCGGGGGCGGCGGCGGCGAACCAGTGGGCGAGCCGGAGCAGTCCCGGGTCGGGCGAGAGCGCCCCGTCGGGCTCCTGCGGACCGTCAGCACCGTGCTCACCCGCGGCATCGGCCGGGTCGGCGGGCCCGGCGGCTTCGGGTCCGCGTACGGCGAGGACGGCGGCGGCGGTTCCCCGGCCTGCCCCGCCCCTGCGTCCGTCCGGCCTGCCGGCGGCCACCCGGGTGGCGCCGACCGCGTACTCCTGCTGCTCCATGTCGGGGTCCAGCGTAGACGGTGACCGGCTCACCCGGTGGCAGCAACCGTGCTCCTGAGGAAGTCTCCGCAAGAGCCCTCGAAGCGGTCGCCGGTGCTCCGCTCTCCCGGCCGGGCCGTCACTCCCCTTCCCCCACCCGGGTTACGCACCGGTAACCTGGTCTTCCCCCACCCCGCCGACTCCCTTAGGGTCGGTGGACCCCCCACCCCGGGCGACCTCGGAGGCAGACGCCGCATGAGCATCCGTACGACCACCCGCGCCACCGGCCTCGGCGGGCGCCTGCGTTCGGCCACCGGCCTGCTCGGCGGCTTCGCGGCCACCTCGGCGGTGCACCTGGGCTCGATCCTCTCCGGGGCCCCGGTGCTGCGCAACGCCACCAAGCCGGCCCTGATGCCGCTGCTGGCCGCGCACAGCGTGGCGACGGCGGCCCGGACCGAGCGCGAGCTGCCGAAGCTGCTGACCCCGGCACTGCTGGCGAGCGCGGGCGGGGACGTACTGCTGCAGTTGAAGGACGACACCGCGTTCCTGGCCGGGATGGGCTCGTTCGCGGCCGCGCACGTCTGCTACGTCGCGATGTTCGTCCAGCGCGGGGCGCTCACCGACCGGCGGCGCGCCCTGGTGGTCGCGGCCGCGTACGCGGCGGCCTGGGCGGGCATGATCGGGCGGCTCTGGCCGGACCTCGGGGAGCTCAAGGTCCCGGTGGCCGGCTACAGCCTGCTGCTCACCTCGACGGCGGTCACCTCAGCCGGCCTGGGCTGGCGGACCGGGCTGGGCGGGGCGCTGTTCCTGCTCTCCGACACCCTGATCGCGACCCAGCTGGCGAAGTGGCGCGAGCTGCCGGGGCATCAGTTCTGGATCATGGCGACGTACGTGCTGGCCCAGTACCTGCTGGCCAGCGGCCTCCTCCAGCACGAGGAGGGGCAGGACCGGGCGGCCCTCTGACGCGCCGCCACGCCGCCGGTCCGATCAGGTCAGGGCTCGGCGGCGCGGCGTGGGCGTACGCGGGGGGCGGGGCCGTCAGGCACTGCGCCTGCGGAGCAGCCAGAAGCCGCCGATGCCGCCCGCGACCAGGGCCAGCCCTCCCGCCAGCTCCGCCGGGTCCGCCGCGACCGAGCCGCCGAGCCCGGTCTTCACCGCGCCGTGCGGGGCGACCTGCTGGCTGCCGGCGCCGGACTGGCCCAGCGAGCCGGCCCACTCCCCCGCCGCCTTGCCCCAGTCGCCGAGGCCCTTGTCGGGGGCGGTGGCGGTCACCGTGGTGACCTTGACGGTGGTGGAGAAGGCGCCGCCGTCCGGGCAGGTGCCGTCGACCTTGCTGTCCCCGTTGCGCTCGGAGGCGAGCCGGGCGGAGCCGGTGTGCCTGCCGTCGGAGCCCAGGGTGAGGGTCGCGGGGCCGCCCTCGAAGGCGGCGGAGTGGGCGGTGATGGTCTTGGCGTCGGGCTTGTCCGACTTCTCGCAGGAGACCGTGACCGTCACGGTCTGGCCCGGTGCGGCCTGGGACGGGCTGACCGAGGCCGCGCCGTCCCTGGCTGCTGCGAGGGGGGCCGTCAGACCGGTCAGCACCGTCGCGCCGATCAGGGCGGCGGCGGCCGTACGCGTGGGGCGCATGCCGGAACCTCCGGGATTCTCGGGCGCAGCCGGGGACTCCCATGTCCACGTGGTGTGTCAACTGCACCCGGTCTTTCACCGACGGTAGGCAGGCCCGGTGGGCCCGGCCACCGCTCAGGACCGTTCGGGCGACGGCCCGTCACCTCATGTGATCGTCACACGGCGTCACCGCGGCCCCGGGGGCTCAGAGGTCCAGGTCCACCACGACCGGGGCGTGGTCCGAGGTGCCCTTGCCCTTGCGGGCCTCGCGGTCCACGTAGCTGTCGGTGACGGCGTCCGCGAAGGGCTTGTTGGCGTAGGTGAGGTCGATCCGCATGCCGCGGTTCTTCGGGAACGCCAGCTGGCGGTAGTCCCAGTAGGTGTAGGGGTGGTCGTACTTGAGGGGGCGCGGCACCACGTCGTGCAGGCCGACCTCGCCCAGCGCCGCCAGCGCGGCGCGCTCGACCGGGGTGACGTGGGTGAGGCCCTCGAAGGCGGCGACGTCGTAGACGTCCGCGTCGGTGGGGGCGATGTTGAAGTCCCCGAGGACGGCGAAGGGGCGGGGGCCGGCCGCGTCCTCGGCGGAGGCCTTGCGCAGCGCCTCCAGCCACTCCAGCTTGTAGTGATAGTGCAGGTGGTCGACCTCGCGGCCGTTGGGCACGTAGACCGACCAGACCCGGACCGGGCCGCAGGTGGCGGCGACGGCGCGCGGCTCGACGTCGGGCAGCAGGGCGCCGTCGGCCAGGTAGCCGGGCTGGCCGGGCAGGTCGCGCACGACGTCCTCCAGGCCGATCCGGGAGACGATCGCCACGCCGTTCCACCGGCCGTTGCCGTGCGCGGCCGTCTCGTAGCCGAGCTCGCGGACCGGCTCGTACGGGAAGGCGTCGGCCGCGCACTTGAGCTCCTGGAGGCAGAGCACGTCGGGCTTGGCGCTCTCCAGCCACTCCAGGAGCTTGGGCAGCCGGGCGGTGACGGAGTTGATGTTCCAGGTGGCGATGCGGACGGTCACGGCGGGCGGCCTTCCCGGTGGTTCGGTCGGTACGGACGGGGGTGGGCCCCACGGGGAGACCCACCCCGAACATACCGCCCGGCACCGACAACCCGGCCCGACCGGCGCCGCGGCCGGGCGCTCGACGGCCGGCACCGCGCCGCGGCCGGGCGGTCAGCCCGCGGGGCGGACCACCGCGGCCGAGCCGCCGCCGCGTCGCACCGGCTCGGCGGCGGCCACCCAGCGGCCGTCCGGCAGCCGCTCCACGCCGGTGGCGGCGCCGATCTCGCCGCCGTCGGCGAACCGGTGCCCGAGGGCCTCCAGCGCGGACCGCTCCGGCAGCGCCAGGAAGCCGGGCTCGGCCTGGGTGACGGCGCTGTTGCGCTGGCTGGCGCGCGGCGCGGCGATCGCCTGCTCCAGGCTCAGGCCCCGGTCGAGGCGGCCGAGCAGCACCTGGAGGGTGGTGGTGATGATGGTCGCGCCGCCCGGGCTGCCGGTGGCGAGCAGCGGCTCGCCGTCGCGCAGCACGATGGTCGGGGACATCGAGGAGCGCGGCCGCTTGCCCGGTCCGGGCAGGTTGGGGTCGGGGACGCCGGCGGCGAGCGGGACGAAGTCGAAGTCGGTCAGCTCGTTGTTGAGCAGGAAGCCCCGGCCGGGGACGGTGATGCCGCTGCCGCCGGTCTGCTCGATGGTGAGGGTGTAGGAGACGATGTTGCCCCAGCGGTCCGCCACCGTCAGGTGGGTGGTGTTGGGGCCCTCGTACGGCTCGGGGAGGGCCGGCCCGGTGTCCGCGCAGTCGGCCGGGTGGTACGGGTCGCCGGGGGCGAGCGGGCTGGTGAGCGCGTGGTCCGGGCTGATCAGGCAGGCCCGGGAGGCGGCGTAGCGCTCGGAGAGCAGCTGCCGGGTCGGGACGTCGCCGAAGGCCGGGTCGCCGACCCAGCGGTTGCGGTCGGCGAAGGCGATCCGCGAGGCCTCCAGGAAGTGGTGGTAGTACTGCGTGCTGCTGGAGCCGGAGAGGTCGCCGTCCTCCAGGATGTGCAGCGCCTCGCCGACGGTGGTGCCGCCGGAGCTGGACGGGGCCATCGAGTAGACGTCGTAGTCGCGGTAGGCGACGTGGGTGGGCGCCTGGCGGCGGGCCTGGTAGGCGGCCAGGTCGGCGGCGTCGACCTTCCCGGGGCGGGCGTTGCGGCCGGAGGCCGGGTCGACCGGCGGGTGCTGCACGGTGTCGGCGATGTCCTGTGCCAACGCGCCCTGGTAGAAGGCCTTCACGCCGTCCTTGGCGAGCAGCCTGTAGGTCGCGGCGAGGTCGGGGTTGCGCAGGACGGAACCGACCTCGGGGAGCTTGCCGTTCGGCAGGAAGATCTTGGCGGTGGCCGGGAAGTCCTTGAAGCGGCTGTAGTTGTCGGAGGTCTGGCCGCGGAAGGTGTCGTCGACGACGAAGCCGTTCTCGGCGATCCGCTCGGCGGGTTCGAGGTTCTGCGCGAGCGAGCGGGTGCCCCACTGGCGCAGTGCGGAGTCCCAGGTGGCCGGGGTGCCGGGGACGCCGACGGACAGTCCGCTGGTGACGGCGTCGGCGAAGGCGAGCGGCTTGCCGCCCTCCAGGAACAGTCCGGTGTCGGCGGTGCGGCCGGCCGTCTCGCGGCCGTCGACGGTGTGCACCGTGCCGGTGGCGTGGTCGTAGTAGACGAAGTACCCGCCGCCGCCGATCCCGGAGGAGTAGGGCTCGGTCACGCCGAGCGCGGCCGCGGCGGCGACGGCCGCGTCCACCGCGTTCCCGCCCTTGCGCAGCACCTCGATGCCGGCGGCGGTGGCGTCGGCGTCCACCGAGGCCACCGCCCCGCCCCAGCCCACCGCCTCGGGCGCCTTGGGCGGTGGCGCCGCGGCGCCGGCGGGGCCGGTGGTGGCCCAGACCAGTGCGGTGGCGATCAGCAGTGATGGCGCTAGGCGGGTCAGGGCCCTCATCCGGTCCTCCTGAGTCGACGTCACGTCAGTTGTTCCACAGGAGACATGAATCCGACAACCACACCGCACGGCTACCAACGGGTAGTTGACAGGAGGGACGGAGGGGACGCCCTGTTCCCCGCCGCCCCTGGCCCCGCTACGGCGCGCTGCGCTCCACCCGGCGCCGTTTGATGGTGCGGAACCGCCGTGCGACCTGCCGCGCCAGGTCGGCGGCGCCGACCAGCCCGGCCTCGTTGCCGAGGGCCGCGTGCACGATGCTGGCCTCGGGCCGGAAGCCGCGGCCGGTGAGGGTGCGGCGGAAGGTGTCCCGGGCCGGGCCGAGCAGCAGGTCGCCGGCCTCGGAGACGCCGCCGCCGATGACGAAGCGCCCCGGGTCGAGGCCGGCCGCCAGGTTGGCGATGCCGACCCCGAGCCAGGTGCCGACCTCGTAGAGCAGCTCGACGGCGGTCGGGTCGCCCTCCCGGGCGGCCTCGGTGACCAGCGGTCCGGTGATGCCCTCGACGGTGCCGCCGGCCCGGGCGAGCAGCTGCTGCACCACCGGGGACTCCTCCGCGACCAGTTCCCGGGCGTCCCGCACCAGGGCGTTGCCGGAGGAGTACTGCTCCCAGCAGCCGCGGTTGCCGCACGGGCAGCGGTGGCCGCCGGGCACCACCTGCATGTGCCCGAACTCGCCCGCCAGGCCGTACTTCCCGCGGTCGACGTAGCCGTCCCGGACGACCGCGCCGCCGATGCCGGTGCCCAGGGTGAGCATCACCATGTGGTCCTCGCCGCGCCCGGCGCCGAAGCGCCACTCGGCCCAGGCGGCCGCGTTGGCGTCGTTCTCCACGATCACCGGGAACCGCAGCCGCTCGCTGAGCGCCTGCTGGAGCGGCTCGTTGCGCCAGTTGAGGTGCGGAGCGAAGAGCACCCGGGAGCGCTCGGCGTCGACCCAGCCGGCCGCGCCGATGCCGACCGCGTGGACGTCGTGCCGGTCGGAGAGCTGGAGCACCAGCTCGACGATCACGTCCTCGACGACCTTGGCGCTCTTGCTCTTGTGCGGGGTGTCGGTGCGCAGCTTCTCCAGCACCTTCCCCTCGCCGTCGACGACCCCGGCGACCACCTTGGTGCCGCCGATGTCGACGCCGATGGTGGGCAGCCGCAGTATGCCCGCGGGCAGGGCGCGGCGGCGGCGCTCGGCGCGCGGGCCGAGGCCGAGCAGGGTGGGCAGGACGGCCGGCCGAGTGCTGCCATGGGGGCTGGTCACGGCTGCGGACGCTCCTCACGAGAGTCGGGTTCGGTGGGACCGGGGGCCGACGGCCGGGCCAGCTCGTGCGAGAGTTCGGCGAGGTCGGAGCCGCCGGCCATCTCGGTGGTGAGCTGTTCGAGGCCGATCTCGGCGCGCGGGTGGCTGCCGGCCGTCCGCCCCCGTTTCAGCAGGGTGAAGTGATCGCCCACCAGGTAGGCGTGGTGCGGGTTGTGGGTGATCAGGACGACCCCGAGCCCGGCGTCGCGGGCCGCGGTGACGTACTTGAGGACCACCCCGGACTGCTTGACGCCGAGCGCGGCGGTCGGCTCGTCCAGGATGAGCACCTTGGCGCCGAAGTGCACGGCCCGGGCGATCGCCACGCACTGGCGCTGGCCGCCGGACAGGGTGCCGATCGGCCGGTCGACGTCGTGCAGGTCGATGCCCATCCGGGCGAGCGCCTCGCGGGTGGTGGCGCGCATGCCCTCGGCGTCCAGCCGCAGGCCGCCCCAGCGGCGGGTGCCCCGCTCGGAGCCGAGGAAGAAGTTGCGCCACACCGGCATCAGCGGGACGACGGCGAGGTCCTGGTAGACGGTGGCGATGCCGCGGTCCAGCGCCTGGCGCGGGGAGTCCAGCCGGACCTCCTCGCCGCCGACGGTGTAGCGGCCCTCGTCGTGCCGGTGCAGCCCCGCGATGATCTTGATCAGGGTGGACTTGCCGGCCCCGTTGTCGCCGAGCACGCAGCTGATCTCGCCGGCCCGCAGGGTCAGCGAGACGTCCTGCAGCGCGCGGACCGTCCCGTAGGTCTTGCCGACGCCCTCCAGCGCGAGCAGTTCGGTGCCCGCCGGTTCGGTGGCCACCGGGCGCTCCGTGCCGGAGCCGAGCTGGTCGTTCATCGCGGACCCCGTTCCGCCCGGCGCTTGACGTAGGCGTTGAGCAGCGCGGCCAGCAGCAGCATCGCGCCGAGGAAGAACTTGAACCAGTCCGGGTTCCACTGGGCGTAGATGATCCCCTTGCTGGCCATGCCGAAGATCAGCGCGCCGAGCGCGGAGCCGGCCACCGAGCCGTAGCCGCCGGTGATCAGGCAGCCGCCGATCACCGCCGCGACGATGTAGATCAGCTCGTTGCCGACGCCCTCGCCGGACTGCACGGTGTCGAAGGAGAACAGCAGGTGCTGCCCGAGCACCCAGGCGCCGAAGCCGACGCCCAGGTAGAGCAGCGTCTTGGTCCGGGCGACCGGCACGCCGACCGCGCGGGCGGCCGCCGCGTCGCCGCCGACGGCGAAGATCCAGTTGCCGAAGCGGGTGCGCAGCAGCGCCCAGCTGCCGACCACCAGCAGGCCGAGCCACCACCAGACGGTGGCCTTGACCGTCAGTCCGCCGATGTTCACCTCGGAGGCGAACAGCCACCGGCAGCTCTCGAAGCCCTGCATGTCGGCGATCGACTTGGTGGAGACCGTCCCGGAGATCGCCTTGGTGACGCCCAGGTTGGCGCCGGTCAGCATCAGGAAGGTGCCGAGGGTGACGATGAAACTGGGCAGCCTGGTGCGGCCGAGCATCCAGCCGTTGAACCCGCCGATCGCCAGCGTGGTGGCCAGCGAGACCAGCACGCCGACCCAGGTGACGGCGGTGAACTGGTAGGACACCATCGAGGAGGTCAGCGCGGCGGTGGTGACCAGCACGCCGGCCGACAGGTCGAACTCGCCGCCGATCATCAGCAGCGAGACCGGCACGGCCATGATCCCGATGGTGGAGGCCGCGTAGAGCACGGTGCCCAGCGAGGAGACCCGCAGGAACGGTTCGGCGACGGCGGCGAAGACCGTGAACACCGCGACGGCCGCGATCAGCGAGCCCAGCTCCGGGCGGGCGAGGAGGCGCCGCAGGGCGGCCGGACGGTCCTGGACGAGCAGGTCCGGGGTGGTGGAACCGCTCACCTGGTCCCCCTCGCGACGTACTCGGCGAGCGCGTCGGCGTCGTCCTTGGTCAGGATCTGCGGGCCGGTCGCGACGGGCTTGCCGCCGCCGAGCATGTCCAGGTTGGACCGGTACAGCCAGAGCAGGTCGACGCCCTCGTAGCCCTGGAGGTAGGGCTGCTGGTCGACGGCGAAGCCGACGCTGCCGGACTTGAGCCCCGCGACCACCTGCGGTCCCAGGTCGAAGGTGTCCAGCTCCACGCCGCGGTGGGCGTCCTGGACGGCCTGCAGTCCGGTGGCGGCCATCGGGCCGGACAGGGTGAGCACGGTGTCGATGGAGGGGTCGGCCTGGAGCTTGGCGGAGACCGACGCCCGGGCGTCGGGCATGTCGACGCCGTTGACGTACAGCACCTGGAAGCCGCCGCCGGCCTTGGACTGGGCGCCGGAGCAGCGCTGCTCCTGGCCGACGTTGCCCTGCTCGTGGATCACGCACAGCACGTTCTTGCGGCCGCGCGAGGCCAGCTCGGCGCCGGCCGCCTGGCCGGCCGAGGACTCGTCCTGGCCGATGTGGGTGAGCGCGCCGAACTTCGCGGAGAACTCCTGACCGGAGTTGATCGTGATGACCGGGATGCCGGCCGCCTTGGCCTTGCCGAGGACGCCGGCCATCGCGTCGCCCTTGGCGAGGGTGACCAGCAGGCCGTCGACCTTCTGGTCGATGGCGGCCTGGACGAGCTGGACCTGGTTCTGGGTCTGCGCGTCGTTGGAGTACAGGAAGGTGATGTTGTCCTTGGCGGCGGCCTGCTCGGCGCCCTTGCGCACGCTGTCCCAGAAGGCGTCGCCGGCGCCGGCGTGGGTCACCATGGCGACCTTCCAGCGCGGGGTGGTGACGGCGCTGCCACCGGCGGCCGCGGCCTTGGCGCGGGCCTCCTCGGCGCGTCTGCCTCCGGTACTGCTGCAACCGGCCGCGGTGACCGCGAGGGCCAGGACGGCGCACACGGGCCAGAAGCGGCGGGACGGGCGAAAGCGGGTTGTGCTCATCCCCATAGTCTCTCTGGCCCGGCCGCGCGGGATCGCACCGCCTCGCCCGGCGGTGCGAACGGCGCGCCAGGTAAGGTGCCCCGGGGGACCTTCCTGGAAGTTCGCTGAACATCTGGTCCGGAGCACCGCCGTCCGGGTGACAGACTAGGCGCCAACCCGAAGCGGGAACAACTCTGAAACGTGATGTTCCTCTCAGGTTCCGCACAGATTCGGACAGCAACCGATCATCCGCTGGTTGCCGTCTGATGCCATTGACGTGCGTCCGGGCGAGTGGGGCCCGGGCGGCGAGCGACCCGGATACGAGAACGCGATGGAACTGACAGGTACGCCATTCCTCATCCTCACCGTCATCCTGGTGCCGGTGTCCATCACAGTGGCGCTGCTCTTCTGGGGGAAGGTGCGCGGCCCCCAGCCGGTGCGCACCCTGTCCCGGATCGTCATGATCATGTTCTGCCAGGTCACCGCCGTGCTGATGGTCTTCGTGATGGTCAACAACGCGAACCTGATCTACGGCAACTGGGACGACCTGCTCGGCACCGGTGACCACGTCCGCGCGGTGCCCTCGGTGGCGCCGGTGGACCCGGCCGGCAACGGCAAGGACGGCTCCGGCGACGCCGCCAAGCAGCCGCCGAAGGTGCTGCAGAAGTTCGGCGGCGTGAACGACCCGGCGGTGCCCGGCGACGTCCAGAAGACCGAGCTCAAGGGCCAGGTCTCCGGAGTCGACGGCGAGGTGCTGGTCTGGCTGCCGCCGCAGTACAACGACCCGGCGTTCAAGGACAAGAAGTTCCCGGTCGTCGAGCTGATCCCCGGCTACCCGGGCTCCTCCTCCACCTGGTACGGCACCCTCAAGGTCTCCGAGCAGCTCAAGCCGCTGATGCAGCAGGGCAAGGTCGCGCCCTTCATCCTGGTCTCGCCGCGCACCCTGCTGCTGGGCAGCCACCAGGACGCCGGCTGCACCGACATCCCCGGCAAGATCAACGCGGACGCCTGGATCACCCGCGACGTCCCGCAGATGGTGATGGACAACTTCCGCGCCGACCCGTCCTCGGACCGCTGGGCGATCGCCGGCTACTCGGCCGGCGCCCACTGCGCGGCCAAGCTCGCACTCGCCCACCCCAACCGCTACCGCGCCGCCATCGCGATGTCCGGCTACAACGACCCGGCCACCGAGGGCGACTCGCTGGTCGGCAAGGACCCGAAGCTGCGCACCGAGAACAACCCGGTCAACATCCTCAAGTCCGCCCAGCAGCCGCCGAAGGTCGCCCTGCTGGTCAGCGGCGCCAAGGGCGACGGCTACGAGGACGGCCAGGCGATCGCCGCCGCGGCCAAGGAGCCGACCAAGGTCCAGGTCGAGGAGAGCACCGGCCCGCACACCACCGACATGTGGAAGCGGATGGTCCCGAGCGCCTTCGAGTGGCTGACCGGGGTCATCCCGGTGCAGTGACCGACCGGCACCGCCGGGAGAACGGCCGGGGGCCCCTGTCTCTTATACACATCACCCAGCCCACGAGACCACAAAAAAACGCGGTGTGCGCGGGGGGGTGGGAGAGAGAGG
>NZ_JBHYGR010000073.1:0-8637 GCF_042738155.1 Kitasatospora sp. NPDC059088
CGCGGCGTCCACCGCTCCGTCCAGGCCCTCGAACGCGACATCCGCGCCTGGGTCGCCGACTGGAACACCGACCCCCGGCCCTACGTCTGGACCAAAACCGCTGACCAGATCCTCGAATCCCTCGCTGGATACATCCGACGGATCAAGGACTCAGGACACTAGGGCGTGTCTGACAGTTCCCGCCGGGCGCGCGACGCTCCCCCAGCCTTCGGCCGGGAGGTACCCCCAGGGCACAAGCGCGCCTCGCCGCGTTGTCGTCGGTCGCCGATGGCCCCCAGCCTTCGGCCGGGAGGCGCCCCCACCGCATGGACTCCCTCCTCCGCCTTGCGATGCACGCACCCCGACGCCGCGCGCTGATCCGACGCGAATTGTCAGACACGCCTAGGGCACCGGTGACCACCGGAGTCCGCCGGTGATCACCGGAGTCCGCCGGTGATCGCCGGAGTCCGCCGGTGATCGCCGGAGTCCGCCGGTGTTCACCGGTGATCGCCGGAGTCCGCCGGAGTCCGCCGGAGTCCGCCGGTGAACTCCGGTGTTCGCCGGTGTTCGTCGGTGTTCGTCGGGGTTCGTCGGTGGGCGTCCGGTGCGGGGCGGGCTGGTGGGCTCACCGCGCCTGGGCGAGGGTGTCCAGGTGTCCGGCCCAGCGCACGAGCAGGTTCGTCAGGGTGGTGAGCTCCTGCGGCGTCAGACAGGCCGCGAGCCGTTCCCGCAGCCCGGCGACCTGCGCGGCCACGCGCCGGTGGGCGCTGCGGCCCTGCTCGGTGAGGGCGGCGCGCCCGTCCGTGTCGAGGGTGACCCAGCCGCGGGCGGCGAGCCCTTCCAGGTGCGGGCGCACGGTCGGCTCCTCGGGGCAGAGGAAGGCGGCCAGCGCCGTGTCGAGGGCGGTGGTGTCCGTCGGCCCGTGGGAGAGGGTGTTGAGCACCTGCCAGTCGCGCCGGCTCAGCGCGTCGGCGGCGAACAGGCGCGCCATGGACTGCTCGATGGCGCCGTCGATGTGGCGCAGCCAGTACCCGAGCGGGCGCTGCCCGGGCACGTCGGGCAGGCCGGCGGCGGGCACGTGCGCGGGTGTGGCGGCGGGTGCGGCGGCGGGTGTGGCGGTTTCGGGCATAACAGGTCCCCCCTGATACATGTCCTTTGACAAAAGTTGTAACCTAGCATGCATGTCTGAGCGGGAGAGGAAGTACCAGGAAACCGGGCCGGACACCGCCGTCGAGGACGCGTCCGCCGCCGCCGTCGAACGCGCCATGGTCGCCATCCGCCACAGCCAGACCCGCCGTTCGCTGGGCCGCATCGCCCGGCCCGGGGGCGCCGGCGCGATCGACCCCACCCTGTTCGGCGTCCTGGACGCGGTCGAGGCCCACCCCGGCCCGTGCGCCGTCGCCGACGTCGCCGCCGCCCTGGGCGTCGACCAGCCCCGGGCCAGCCGCCTGGTGCTGCGCACCGTCGAGCAGGGCTGGCTGGAACGCGGCAGCGACCCGCGCGACGCCCGCCGCACCCTGCTCGCCCTCACCCCCGCCGGGCGCGCGCAGGCGGAGGCCGCCCACCGGCTGCGCCGTGTGGTCTTCGCCCAGGCCATGGCGGGCTGGAGCGAGGGCGACCGCACCGCGTTCGCGCGCCTGATCACCGCCTTCGTCGCCGATTTCGCCCGTACCGTCGCGGACCGGGCGTGAACCGGTGGAGCGGTGGGCCGGGGCCCGGTTCGCCGGTCCCGGTCCCGCTCCCGGTGATGACGATCACTCGTACGGGTGGTTCAGGTTGGGAGAGCCCCGCCGCCCGCCCCGGGGCCTCGCCCCGGAGGCTGCGGCACGACCCGTTCGCCCTCGCCGTCCGGCTCCTCGAAGCGGGCCGGGTAGCGGGCCAACTGCGCCGCGTCCACGGTGGCGCGGTCCGCGCCCTCCCGGCCGTTGCGTACCGCCGGGCGGCGCTCCGGCGTCGCCCGGTCGGCCTTGGGGCGGACCGGCTCCCACCGGCGGCCGTGGGTCTCCACCGGCGCCGTGTAGTCGTCCCGGGCGGCCCGGCTCCAGAACGTGTGGTCCACCACCACGTCGCGCCCGGCCCGCATCGGCTCCACCAACTCCCGCCGCTGCTCGCGGCGGACCTCCTCCTTGGGCCGGTCGAACGCCTCCCGCGCCGGCACCGGCCCCGCGTCGCGCCGCCCGGGCCGCCGCCACACCGCCTCGTCGATCGACAGCCGGACGCCCGCCGCGCCGCACCAGGCCCGCCGCGTAGGTGCTCTTGCCCGCCCCCGGCAGCCCGCACATCAGCACCACCGTGCCGCCCGATCCCTCTGCCACGCAACCACGTCAGCCCTGGCCCCGCGGCGGCGGGGAGCGGCCCGGGGGGGGCGGGAAGCCGGCGGGGACGACTTCCCGCTCCGGCACGACGGTTTCGGCACGGCGCCGACCGCACGAAAGGACCCCCGCCCGCCCCGGCACCCGGACCGGGGCGTGCCCGGGGCGTGCCCGGGGTCGGCCTGAACCCGCCGCCACGGCGCCACCGTCCCCTTGCGAACCGGGTTGACCTCAAGGCGACTTGAGCTCCTACGGTGGGCGCGTCCCGAAGTCCGAACAGTGAAGGGGGCGCACCGCCGTGGCGTTCGAGGAGTGCCCGCACGCGGTCCTGGCCGCCCAGCCCGTCGGCGCCTGGAGCGCCGAGGTGTTCCACCGGGTGGTGGGCGCCCTGCGCGAGCAGCTCGCCGTCGAGGGCCTCACCCGGCCGCACTGGTGGACGCGCGACCACGCCGCCGGCACCCCCCCCGGCCGCTGGAACCGCGCCACCCTGGTCCGGCGGCCGGCCCGCTACGACGACCTCGCCACCGACTCCACCGCCGTCTTCGACGGCCTCACCGCCCGCGGCCGGCTCCTGGAGTCCGCCGCCACCGGCGCCGTGACCCTCACCGAGGACGGCGAGGCCGCCCGCCTGCGCGCCCGCGAGCGCAACCACCGCGTCCACCGCGTCCACCTCCGGGCCCACCAGGGCGTCGACGAGGCCGACGTCGTCACCACGATCAACGTGCTGCGCCGTACCACCGCCGACATGGGCGGCGAGGGCGACCTCCCGGACCGACCGGCCCGGCCCGGCCCGGCCCGGCCCGGCCCGGCCCGGCACGGCCCGGCACGGTCCGACCGGACCGGCCGACCGGCCCGGCGCGGCCCGCACAGGAGGTCGACGGGGGTGGCCTCCTGTGCGGGCCCCGGATTCCGGAAAGGATCGAACAACTGCACGCCTCCTGATCTACTGTCGGATCCGGCCCGGCGAACGTCGGAGGATCCACAGGCGCGAGCGCATCGCCGTCGGCACCGCCGCCGCCGCCCTGCTCGCCCTCGGCGGCGGCCGGGCCTTCGCCGACACCTCGTGGGGCGGCACCGCCCCCGCGGACACCGCCGCCCCGGCGGACACCTCCCGGGGCCGGGCCGCCCCGGCCGACGGCTACCGGGGCATCGCCGCCCCGCGGACACCTCCTGGGGCATGGCCGCCCCCGCCGGCGGGTAGCCCCCGCCCCGCCGGAGGGGACGCGGGCCCGCGCGCGGGCACCGACCCGGCGGTGATTGCCGCGGCGTGCGCCGGGGGTGCTCCCCTTTGCGCTCTTCCGCAGCCGCCGCCGGGTCCACCACGCTGGGCCCGGACCGTCCACGGGGGCGCCGGCGGTCCTCGCCCGGGCCGTCAGGCCCCGAACCGGTCGGGAGTGCGGAAGGCGTATGCCCCAGGACGTCGAGTTCACGGTGCCCCTGGAGAGTCGGGTCAGCCCCGACCTGCCCCGGGCCCGCCGCCACCACCTGGCCTGGGTACGGGAGTCGGGCCTGCTGCACGGCCAGGACGCGCTGCGCCGCTACGCCTCCTCCCGGGTGGCCGACAGCGCCGCGTACGGCTTCCCGTACGCCGCCGGCGCCGACCTCGACCTCTGCTTCGACCTGCTCGGCTGGCTCTACCTCCTCGACAACCACTTCGACGACCACTTCGACGACCACTTCGACGGCCGCCTCGACGGCCGCCTCGACGGCCGCCCGGACGACGGGTCGGGCGCACGGCCCGCCGCCGCCCGCACCGAGGACGCCGTCGCCCTGTGCCAGGACCTGGTGGACCACCTGCGCTACGGGACCCGCCCCGGCGCGGGGGCCGCCCCCGCCGTGGCCGCCTTCGCCGACTGCTGGCAGCGGATGGGCCAGGGCATGTCCCAGGAGTGGCGCCGGCGCACCGCCCACGACTGGGTCGACTACCTGGCCGGCTGGCCCACCAAGATCGCCGACCGCGTCCTGGGCGTCCTGCCCGACCCCGCCGCCCACCTGCGCGCCCGCCGCCGCACGATCGGCCTGCGCCCGCTGCTCGCCCTCGCCGAGCGGGCCGGCCACTACGAGGTCCCGCTGCCGGCCTGGTGCTCCAGCCACCTGGAGGGCATGCGGATCGCCGCCTGCGACGCGATCATCGCCATGAACGAGGTCCACGCCCTGGAACGCGACGAGGCGGCCGGGCGCCCCAACCTCGTGCTGAGCCTGATGCGCCACCAGGGCCGCGCCCGCCCCGAGGCCCTGCGCGAGGTCGCCGGCACGGCCCGCCGCTCCGTCGAGACCTTCCTCCAACTACGCGCCGGACTCGCGCAGTTGGAACGCGACCTGGGCGGCCGCGTACCCGAACTGGCCCGCTACGCCGACGCCCACGCCGCCTGGATCCGCGGCTACCACGACTGGGGGCGCACGGCCCCGTGCTACGAGGACGTACGGCGTCCGGGCTGAGGTGCCGCGGGCCGCGGGCGGCCCCTATCATGGGCGCGCTCCGCTTGATGATCACCGCTCCTGGGGGACTGTTGATGACCGGTACCGTCGTCGTGCACGCCGAATCGCCGCTGGTGGCCCTGGTGAAGGGCTCGTACGGCGTGGTGATCGACGGGGTGCGGGTCGGCCGGGTGAGACAGGGCGCCGTCGCCCGCTTCCCGGTGCCCGCCGGGACCCATGCCGTCGGGCTCACGGTCTGGGACGGCACCCGCTCCAACGCGGTGACCGTGGAGGTCGGCGAGGACCGGGAGTTCCTGCTCTCGGGCCGGGGCACCGGACTCGGGTACGCCTTCCTGCTGCCGGTCCTGGCCCGCACCGTGCTGCCCTGGTACTACACCGTCGTGGCCCTGCTGCTGATGCTCGCCGCCGTCCGGGCCGTCCCGGGCCTGACGCTGCGGCTGCGGGCGGTCGGCGACTCCTACCTCCCGGCCGTCCACGGCGACGAGCCCGCCGGATCCGCCGGGCCCGCCGAGGGGGAGAGCGCCGAGGGGGAGGGCGCCGGCAACGGCCTGTGGTGGGAGTCGGACCCGGCCCTGGCCAAGCGCCTGCGCAAGTCCGCCGGTTCCTGAGGCTCCCGGCCTGGCGGGGAGCGCACAACGCGATATACCGTATCGCGATATAGCGTAAGTTGCCGTCCGCGTGCCGCTCACCCCGGTGCGAGGACCTTCACCGAATTCAGGACGGGGACCGGAAGCCATGCCTGGAGAGACCTCACCCTCCCCGCGGCCCGCGGCCCCGCAGTCCGCGGTCCCGCAGGCCGCCCCGCCCGCGCTGCGGGCCTCGCACGCGGACCGGGACCGGGTGGTGGCCGCCCTGGGCGTGGCCGCGGGCGACGGCCGGCTGAGCCCGGAGGAGCTGGACGAGCGGGTGGAGGCCGCCCTGTCGGCCCGTACCGTCGCCGACCTGGCCGCGCTGACCGCCGACCTGCCGCCGGTGTCGGTCTCGGCCACCGGGGTGGTGGCGGAGGGCCGGGACGTCCTGCGGATCGAGCAGAAGTTCACCAGGACCGAGCGGGTGGGCGCCTGGGTGCTGCCGCGCCGCCTGGAGATCGCCGCCGAGTGGTGCCACGTGAAGCTGGACTTCACCCAGGCGGTGATCACCCACGACACCCTGGAGGTCGACGTCGACATGCAGGGCGGAAACCTGACGCTGATCGTCGGCCCGGGCATCGTGGTCGACCCCTACGGCCTGAGCCTGGAGTTCTCCAAGGTGAAGGGCCACCGGGACCCGGACCCGGGCACCCCGGTCCGGCTGCGGATCGAGCTGATCGGCAGGAAGAGCTTCGGGCGGGTCACCGTGCGCCACCCCCGCAGGCCGTGGGGCCGGCGCAACTCCCCGCCACCCTAAGGATACTGACGGACCGTCAGTCCTCGCCGCCCTCGCCGCCCTCGCCGCGCTTGCCGCGCTTGCGCTGCCCGGTGGCGCCGCGCCCGGTGCCCCCCGCCCGCTTGCCGCCCGCCGGGGCCGCCGCCTCCTTGGCGTCGACGGCGCCGCGCAGCCGCGCCTGCGCCCCGGTGATCCGCTCGGCGAGGGCCCGGTCGGGGTGGGTGGTGACGGCGGGCGTGGCGGCGGCCTTCCCGAGCGCGGTCACCGAGTTCTCCAGGTACGCCTTCCAGTACTCGACGTGCCGGTCGGTGACGGCCGCCTGGCCGAGGTTGGCGGACAGCGCGTCCGCGTACTCCAGGAGGTAGTCGACGGTCTCCTTCAGGTAGCCGGCGTCGATCCCGGTGCGGCCCGCGTGCTCCAGCTCCCACACGTGGGTCTCGATCTCGCGCATCGGCTGCTGGAGCAGGGTGAAGGTCTCCTGCCCGATGTCGCTGATCACGTCCATGTAGACGTGCGGGTCCCCGCCGTCGGCGGCGTCCTCGTCGGGCATCAGCATCGCCTGGGCGGCGTGGATGAGCTCGTGGCGCAGCGTGCTGTGGATGACGGCGGGGCCGTAGTCGTCGAACAGGTTGCGGTACAGCGCCATGGTGACCTTGTCGCCCGAAGTGCCGGTCGTGGTCAGGGCCATGGCCTTGCCCGCGCCCTGGCGGGAGTGCTTGTAGCCGAGGACGAGGTTGTCCTCGTCCGCCACGGCCTGCGGCAGGTGGTCCAGGACGTAGCGCAGCAGCGCCTCCAGTGCCGCCTGGCGTACGGCCTTCGCGTCCGACCCGGTCGTCTCCTTCGCCTCCTGCAGCTGCTGGACGAGGGCGGCTGGCAGTTCGGGGACGGCCGCCGACGGCTCCTCGGGCTGGGGCAGGTCGTCGGAGGCGGTGCGCTGGAGCGCGCCGCCGGCCCCGGCACGGGCCGTGCGCTGCTCCACCGCGGCCGCCGCGGGGGCGGGCCCGGACATGACCCGGCGGGCGGTGGCCTCCGCCTCGCGCTCGAAGCGGTCGAAGGGGTCGCTGACCCGCAGTCCGGTGCCGGTGTCGGTGCCGGCCACGGGGCCGTGCCGCTGCTGGATGACGTGGGTCAGCTCGTGGGCGAGGGTGTGCTTGTCGCCGCCGCCCTCCCCGATGACGACGTGGTGGCCGGAGGTGTAGGCGCGGGCGCCGACCTCGGCCGCCGAGGCGCGGGCCGCCGCCCCCTCGTGGAGGCGGACGTTGGAGAAGTCGGCGCCCAGGCGGGCCTCCATCTCGGCGCGGGTCGCCTCCTGCAGCGGGCGCCCCGCGCTGCGCAGTACGCCGTCGACGGCGGAGCGCTGCACCATCCGGACCACGGCGGCGTTGCCCGCGGCGGCCTGGAGGGCGAGCAGCCGCGGGGCGGGCCGGCGGTCGGGGCCGGGGGTGCGGTCGGTGCCCGCCGCCCGGGTGCCGTCCTCCCGGCCGCCCTGCTGCCGCCGGCCGTCGTGTGTGCGCATGGGTGTGTCCCCCCGGGGTGTCCGCTGGCCTTCCATGGTCATCCGGCGGCGCGGTGCGGCGGAAGGGCCGTGGGGGCAGCGCTGCGTGCCCGTACGGGCAGTTCGGACGGGGTGCGGCACCGCCCGGCGCGCCCTGCGAGGACCATCGGCATGACGCCACCGCCGCCCACCGGCCCCGGCACCCCCGACGCCCCCGGCACCCCCGACGCCCCCGGCACCCCCGACGCCCCCGGCACCCCCGGCACCTCCGACGCCCCCGGCACCCCCGGTACCCCCGGCACCCCCGGGACCCCTGACGACCCGTTCGCCGTGCTCGGCGAGCCCGTCCTGGCCGTCCCGGACCGGCGGCGCGCCCTGCTCGCCGTCGCCGGGGCGTGCGGGGACGACTGCGGGGACGGCTGCGGGGACGACGGGGACGGGAGGGTCGGCGTCTTCGACGTCAGCGGCGGCCCCCGGCGCCGTCTGCTGATCGGCACGGGCTTGCCCGTGCACGCGATGGCCTTCCACCCGGCCCGCCCCCTGCCGGCCGTGGGCACCGGGGACTACGACGGCGGCTACCACTTCGAGGGGGAGCTGCTGCTCGTGCACCTGGACAGCGGCGAGGTCCGGTCCCTGATCGGGCGCGACTTCGGATCCGGCCGTCAGGTCCTCGCCCTGGAGTGGTCGAACGACCGGGACCTGCGCGTGCTGATGGCTCCTGCGGACGACGAGGACGGCGAGGAGGCCCACGGGGAGGGGCACCTCGCCGTCGTCCGCCGCGCCGACCGGGCCGGGGTCGGCGCGCAGTGCCTCACCGCCCGCGACCTGGCCGGCCCCCGGGTGCCCGCGCCCCGCCCCGACCACCGGGAGGCCGCCCGCCGCACCGTCGCCCGCCTGAGGGCACCCCGGGCCCGCCGCCACCGGCACGCCGGCGGCCGGAGCGGGTGAGGGCTGTGCGGGGAGGGGGGGGTGGGGGCGGGCGCGCACTGGGCCGCGCGGGGCTTCCCCCGCCGGCTGGTCCGGGCGGACCGGGGCACCCTGACGCCC
>NZ_JBHYGR010000073.1:8645-33904 GCF_042738155.1 Kitasatospora sp. NPDC059088
CCCCGCGCCCCCCCCCCCCCGCCCGGGGGGGGGGGGGGGGGGGGGGGGGGGGGGGGGGGGGGGGGGGGGGGGGGGGCCCCCCCCCCCCCCTGCGCTCCCTGTTCTGCTTCCTGCGAGGCGCGGGTGGCTGCTCAGTCGAGCCGGCCCAGGATCCATTCCACGAGGACGCCGGAGACGTGGCTGTGCTCGGTGTTCTCGGCGTCGAAGGCGACCTCGTTCAGGTGGAAGCGCTCGGGGCCCTGGTCGAGGAGGTTGAGGTTCGGGTCGACGTCCCAGGCGATGGGGTCGTAGACGAGCGCGCAGGCGCTGACCGCCGGGACGAAGGCGCCGCTGCGGTGCTCCTCGCTGATCTTCGCCTTGATGGCGTCGGCGACCTTGCCGAAGGAGTCCAGGGTGCCGCCGGGCACCCCGTCCAGGGCCGGGACCTCGGTGGTGGTGGAGCGGCGCAGCGACAGGCCGGCGTGCATGCCGCCGATGCGCTGGCCGGTGCCCCGGTCGGGCTGGAAGCGGGCGGTGGCGCTGGCGACCAGGGCCTGCCAGTCGAAGGCGATCTCGCCGGCGGGCAGCGGGCGCCCGGTGCCGTCGCCGCGGCCGTTGGCGACGCCGAGCAGGCGCGGGCGGCGCGGGAAGTCGCCGAGGTCGGCGAGCTCGCGCACGAAGGCGGTGCGCAGTTCGCTGGCGGTGGCGACCTCGCCCGAGTACTTGGCGTCCGGGACCCAGGCCCAGAGCAGCTGCTGGGCGGCGGGGCTGCGGATCAGGTCGGCCTGGGAGGGCTCGCCGGGCCTGGCGGGGGCGAGCTTCTCGAAGAAGTACGCCATCTGCTGGAGGATCAGCGGGATCCAGGCGCCGTTGTGGGGGGAGTCCCAGGACAGGTAGGTGGCGGCCTGGTGGTCGATGCCGTCGTTCTCCAGCTTGGCGAGCGCGTAGCGGGTGATGATGCCGCCCATGCTGACGCCGCCGACGGTCAGCGGCTGGTCGCCGACGCGTTCGGCGATGGCGCGCCGGATCGCCTGGATCGCGACGTCGGCGTTGTGCTGGATGTGGGTGTGGCGCTCGTCGAAGCCGATCAGGACGACGTCGTGGCCGCGGGTGAGGAGCTGGTCGAGGAAGCCCGGACGGCCGCTCTCGTAGGGGGAGTTGAAGTGGTTGAACAGCGCGGGCAGGTCGCTGGGGCCGTAGTTGAAGCCGTCGGCGAACAGGAACGGCTTCTCCAGGTGGGTGCGGCCGCCGCCGTAGTAGACGGCCGCGGTGCCGCTCGCCCGCTCGCCCGGTAGCTCCCAGACCTCGTCGGGCACGCGCACGCCCGGCAGGCCGATGTCGGTGGTGAAGAAGATGTCGGAGGCGATGGTCGCCGCGACTTCGGCGAGTTCCTCCGGGGTGAGGTCGGTCCCGCTGGTGGCGAGGGAGGTGGAGACGTCGATACGGGGGTTCACGGCCATGGTGTACCGCCTCGGTCGGGGGTTGGTTCGTGGCCGACCGTAACGGGTCGGTCACTCACCGCACCAGCTGCTGACCGCTATTGGCCGAAAGCGACCGGAACGGACCGCTCGCGGGACCCGCCACCCCGCGACGGCCGCGGTCGGACCAGGAGCAGCGTCTTGCCCAGGGCCGTGCGGCCCTCGATCGCGGCGTGCGCGTCCGCGGCCCGCTCCAGCGGGAAGGTCTGCCCGATCACCGGCCGCACCCGGCCCGCGAGGGCCTGCGCCATCACCTGCTCCAGCCACGGCCGCATCCGCGCCCGGAAGGAGAACAGCTGCTCGATCCCGAGCACCTCCACCCCGCGCCGCCGCGCCTGCTCGGGTGTGATCGCCGTGAGGTGGCCGCTGGAGGCGCCGTGCACGGAGAAGCGGCCGTGGCGGGCCGTCACCTCGAAGGCGGCACGGCCGATCTCCCCGCCCACGCCGTCGAACACGACGTCGACGCCCGCGCCGCCGGTCACCCGCAGGACCTGCTCGCTCCAGTCCGGGGAGGAGTAGTCGATGGCTGCCTCGGCGCCCAGGCCGCGGACCAGGTCGAGCTTGCGCTCCCCGCGGGCCAGGCCGATGACCCTGGCCCCGGCGGATCGCGCCAGCTGCACCAGCAGGCTGCCGAGTCCGCCGGCCGCCGCCTCGACCAGCACCCACTGCCCGGGGACGATCCGGGCCCCCTCGACCAGGCCCGTCGCGGTGGCGCCGTCGGAGTGCAGGGCCGCCGCCTCGGGCAGGCCCAGCCCCTCGGGCACCGCGACCAGGCTCCCCGCGTCGGCCGCCACCCGCTCGGCGAAGGCGCCCGTCGACCCGGCGTCGGCCAGCACCGACCGGCCGGCCCAGCCGGGGTCCACGCCCTCCCCGACGGCGCTCACCCGGCCGGCCACCATGCCGCCCGGCACGTAGGGGAGTTCGGGCCTGGGGTGCCACGGGTCGACGCCACGGCGGATCTGCGTCTCGACGAAGGTGATGCCGACGACGGAGACGTCGACCAGCACCTGCCCCGGCCCGGGAGCGGGTTCCGGCGCCTCGCTGGGGACGAGAACCTCGGGGCCCCCGAAACGCACTGCCTGTACGGTCCGCATGCTGATCACATTCCTGTCCGGTGACGGCGACTTCGACACCGTGGATTCTTCGACCTCAAGCGAGGTTGAGGTCAAGTGCGCTGAGGGGCGGATCAGGAAGTCGGCGGGGTCGACTTCCCGGCCGGAGTCGCGGTGGCCCGGGGAACAGGGAAAGCCCCGCCGCCCGGGGGGCCGGGGCGGCGGGGCTTGGCGCTGGGGTCAGCGGGCGTCGAGTTCGCCGGTGCGGACGGCGGTGACGAAGGACTGCCAGGCGGTGGTGGAGAAGACCAGGGCGGGGCCGGAGGGGTCCTTGGAGTCGCGGACGGGCTGGACGCCGGTGAAGCCCTCGGCGATCTCGACGCAGGCACCGCCGTTCGCGCTGCTGTATGAGCTCTTGCGCCAGGAGGCATCGGTCAGGTCGACATCCACTCCAGGTCTCTCCTTACCGCTCGAATGAAAGCCAGCGATTCGGCTTGGCCGAGGGCCTCGACCGCCAGCCGATCGTACTGCTTCGTCAAAGCAGCAATTGACTTGGTGTCACGGTCGATGTATCCGCGAACCTCAACTTCGCCGTAAGCGAGAACTTTGCGGTTCGGCATGGTAAGGAGATGCAGCATGTGAGTGAGGGGCCGGTGCTCGGCTAGGGAGAACGGCGCCACCTGGATGACTACGTTCGGACGTTCGGCCAACTGCTCAAGATGAAGCAGCTGTTCAATCATGACGTCACGACCGCCGACGACCTTCCTGAAACAGCTCTCGTCCAACACCACGTGGATGAGGGGAGGAGGGGTCCGGTCCAGAACTTGCTGCCGGGCAAGGCGGAAGGCGATGCGCTCCTCGGCCAGTTTCTCGCTCGAAAAGCCCTGCCTGACAGAGGCTCTCTGGAGGGTGGTCATGTACGCCCGGGTCTGCAGTAGGCCCGTGATGAAGTCGTTCTCGAAGATTCTGATCGTTTCAGCAAGGCCCTCATAGCGAGCGCACTCCGGGAAGCCTTCCAAGATCGCCGCGTTCTTGAGCTGATACCACATCAGCAGCATCGTGCCGCCGGTGTCGAGTGCGATGTCCGCCAGTTCCGCGAGCCTGCGACTCGGCGGCCGGTGCGCAAGTTCGATGTAGGAGAGGTGCGACGGCGAGCACTCCAGCAGCGGCGCCAGATCCTCCTGGAGGAGCTTCCGGGCCTCGCGGAAGTTGCGGAGCTGGATGCCGAACGGCGCCCAAGGGCTCGACTCCGGATCAATCTTCTTCTTGTTCATGGCAGTCCCCAACTTCTGGCGCACCCGTGGCAAGTCGCAGGCTGCTTCCGATCGTAGGCGCCACTACCCCACCATGTGCAACAGAACGTGAAACTTCCATCGCAGAGAGTTCCCCTTGCCATGGCTCAAGACCAAGTCCCCCGTCTCCACGGGTACGGTGTCCGCTGGGACACCGAGGCCCGGTGCTACCGGGTGCGCAACGAGTGCACCGGGGCGTGGCTGTGCAAGCCCGACGGTGAGCGCAGCGGCTTCTCCTCCTTCACCGAGGCGTTCTCCGCCTGGCGGCTCTTCGAAGTCCACAAGCGGCCGGGGGAGTTGTGACCCTCTCTCGTGTGACTGCCGAGCAGCGCCGGCAGGCCGCCGTCGTCCTGGACGACCTGACCACCGTCCTCGCCCTGGGTCGGGTCAACCTGCCCACCCTGGAAGTCGACTGGGACACCGGCCGTTCCACCTGCGAGTACCTGCTCCACCTCACGGCCCGCCCCCTGGACCTGCTGCGGATCGTCGACCTGCTGCGCAAGGGCCTGCGCTACGAGCGCCTCACCTATGACGACTGAACTCATCCCCCGCCTCCTCTGGTGGGCCTGCCTCGTCCTCCTTCTCTTCGCTGCTCTCAGGAAGTGAACTCCCCGTGCACGACCCCCGCCTCCTCGCCAAGCCCCCCATCTGCCGGCTCGGCTGCCTCGTCCTGGTCCGCAACCAGCACGGCGACGTCCTGCTCGTCGACCCCGACTACCTCGACGGCATGATCCTGCCCGGCGGCCCCGGCAAGGCCAACGAGCCCCCGCACCGCGCCGCCGCCCGCCACCTCCACGCCCAGACCGGCATCATCCTGCGCCTGACCCACGCCGTCGCCCTCGACTACACCCCCTCCGACCGCTACCTGGAACGCTTCAACCTCGTCTTCGACGGCGGCACCCTGCGCGACGAACACCCCCTCACCGTCCCCCCGCAGAAGCGAAGCCGCCTCCTGGGCGCCCGCTTCGTCCCCGTCCACGAACTCCCCAACCACATGGCCCCCTCCCAGGCCGCCCGCACCACCGAAGCCCTCACCGGCCGCGCCCTCCCCCTCCTCCTCCACGGCCAGCGCCCCGACTGACGCTCCGTCACATTCCCATCCCCCGGTCAGCCCCAGGGCGGATCGGGGGGATGCCCCCATCCCGCTGCCCGCCGGTGCGCCCGACACTCGGGCCATGCGCATCACTCGGGGCGGCTGGGCCGTCATGACCGTGCTGTCCACACTGATCGTCCTGTACGCGGCCAAGTACGCGAGCTTCGACCCGGACACCTACTTCACCCAACAACGCGCCACCTACCTGGCGCACCAACTGCCCCTGGGCCTCCACATCTTCGGCGCCGCCGTCGCTCTGCTCCTCGGGCCCTGGCAGTTCTCCACCCGGCTGCGCCGCCGCTCCCCGCGCCTGCACCGCGCCGTCGGCACCACCTACCTGCTGGGCTGCCTGGTCGGCGGCATCGGCGCACTCCTGCTGGCGCCGCACGCCTACGGCGGCGCGGTCTCCGCCCTCGGCTTCGCCTGCCTGGGCATCGCCTGGCTGCTCACCGGCGCCACCGGACTGCGGATGATCCTGCGCGGCCGGGTGGAGGACCACCGGCGCTGGATGGTCCGCAGCTTCGCCCTCACCTTCGCCGCCGTCACGCTGCGCCTCATGCTGGTGGCCGCCCAGGTCGCCCACCTGGACTTCCGCACCTCCTACCTGGCGATCGCCTGGCTGTGCTGGGTGCCCAACCTCGCGCTGGCGTGGTGGTTCACCCGCTCACCCGGTCGGGTGAAGGTCGCACCCGGCGGCGGAGATCTGTAGCAGGCTCCTCCCTGGCTGACGGACCGTCAGCACAACAACTCGTCCCCACGGAGAGACGCCATGGCCTACCCGAAGGATTTCAAGTACACCGACTCGCACGAGTGGGTGCAGCCCACCGGCAGGAACAAGGCCCGGGTGGGCATCACCGACCACGCCCAGCGCCAGCTCGGCGACATCGTCTTCGTCGAACTCCCCAAGGTGGGGGACACCTTCGACGCCGGGCGGCCGTTCGGCAGCGTGGAGTCCGTCAAGTCGGTCAGCGAGCTCTACGCCCCGGTCTCCGGCAAGGTCACGGCCATCAACGAGGACCTGGACGCCGCACCCGAGGACATCAACGAGGACGCGCACGCCACCTGGCTCATCGAACTGGAGCTGACCAAGCCCGCCGAGCTGGACACCCTCCTCACGGCCGCCCAGTACGAGGCCCTCATCAAGGAGTAGGGCCGGTTCGACGTGCTGCTCGCGTGCGGGCCCGCCCTCACGCGAGCAGCGCCTCCAGCTGCGGGAGCCGGCCGAACAGGTCGGGCAGGCCACGCAGGCCGCCGCGTACGGACGCGTGCGAGAGCGCGAGCTCGGGGCCGGTGCCCGCCTCGGCCCCGGCCAGGCAGCGCAGGACGTTCCACCGGGTGTGCCCCAGCCAGCCGCCGACCGTGTACGCGAACCAGCTCGGGCCCGGCGGCGGCAGCGCACCGCCGCCCGCGGCGTAGCCATCGAGGACGCTGCGGAAGACAGCGGGCCTGATGTCGTCGAGGCCGGGGCCCTTGGCGATGCCCAGCGCGGTCGAGCCGAGCTCGCCGGAGAGGTCGAGCGGGCCGGAGAGCTCCCAGTCGAGCAGGACCGGGCGGCCCGCCCGGGCGAGCAGGTTCCACGGCTGGACGTCGCGGTGGGTGAGCACCACGGGGCCGGGCCGCTCGCAGGCGTCGAGGAAGTCGGCGATCGCCAGGAACGTGCCGACACGGGAGGCGAGTTCACCGGCCCACGGCTGTCCGCTCGCCTGCGCCCGCGCGGCGAGCGCGGGCCAGTCCCGGAGGGTCGGCCCCTCGGCCGACTCGGCCGGCTCGGGGGTCCACGGGACGTCGAGCGCGTGGAGGCGGGCCAGGATCTGGCCGACCTCGAACGCGTACGCCTCCGGCACCGGCTCCTCCGGCACCTTCTCGCCCTCGACCCAGCGGTGCACGAGCGTGTGCGGGTCGGCGGCGACCGGCTCCGGCATCGGGACGCCGGCGGCGAAGGCCGCCCGCTCGAAGGCGAACACGTCCTCGACCCGGTAGGGGCGGCGGCGGTCGGCGGGGCTCAACTCCTTGACGGCGAAGGACCCTTGGTCGGTGTCGAGCCGGTACGTCCGGTTGGCGAACCCGCCGTGGACGCGGATCATCGGCCCGAGCGGCACGCCGAGGTGGGAGAGGTGGGAGAGGTTCACCCCGCGCATGCTAGAGGCGGCACCCCGCCGCCGCACCGGGCTTTCCCGTGGACGCCGGCCCGCGCCGGCGTCCACGGGGTGCCGGTGTCAGCGGGTGCTGAAATCGGCGTTCCAGGAGGCCGCGTTCGTACGCGCCAGGCCGACCTCGTTGTAGTTGCCGATCATGATGCCCAGGTGGTCGGGGGAGTTGATCCAGCCGTCGACGGCCGCGTCGATGTTCGTGGGCCCCCAGAAGGCGATCTCGCCGAAGCCGCGCCCGGTGTAGCCCAGGCCCGAGGCTATGCGGCCCGAGTCGCAGAAGTGCCCGGAGACCCGGCGCTGGTCCATCTGGTCGGCGTTGCACTTGGCGGCCTGGGCGAGCGTGGCGTTGAACCGCACCGGCGCCTTGCCGTACTGGGCGCGCAGGGCGTTCAGCCGGTCCAGGAAGCGCTGCTGGTCGGAGGTGACCGGGCCGCCGCCGTTGCCCGGGTTGGTGCCGGTGCCGCCGGAGGCGACCAGGTCGAAGCGCTGGGACATGCTGCCGTCGCAGCC
The DNA here is from genome assembly GCF_042738155.1 of Kitasatospora sp. NPDC059088. Lineage (NCBI taxonomy): Bacteria > Bacillati > Actinomycetota > Actinomycetes > Kitasatosporales > Streptomycetaceae > Kitasatospora > Kitasatospora sp. NPDC059088. The sequence goes on from NZ_JBHYGR010000073.1 coordinate 16,200, forward strand.
CTCGACGGTGACCTCCCGGTCCAGGCCGTGGTACGTCAGGCAGCCGTTGCCCTGGGCGTTGCGCAGGTAGGTGCCGCCCTCGGCGGCGGACTCCAGGGTCCACTGCTGGTTGGCGCCCGCCCACCAGTGGATGAACTGGGTGGTGCGGTTGTCGCGGGTGTCCATCTCCAGCACGCGCTCGGTGCCGTTGACGTTGCGGGCGAAGTCGACCCGGTCGCCGGGCTTGTTGGAGATCCAGAACGAGGTGGAGGCGTCCTGGTAGCCGCGGGCGACGATCCGCGAGCCCTCGCCGTCGGAGCTGGCCAGCGAGTGGTGGTTCTGGTGGTCCTGGATCGTGACCATCTGCTCGACCACGCCCGCGGTCGCTGCGGTGCCGGCGGTCGCGGCGTGCGCGGGCGCCGCCAGCAGGGTGGCACCGCTCGCGGACAGCGCGGAGACGGCGAACGCCAGGGCCGCCAGGCGGGTGCGGCGGCGCGCGCCCGGGGCCGGACGGCTGGTGGGGGTGGACGACGGGTGGGACACGGGGATCTCCTACGCTCGGCGGACCGCCGGCCGGCGGGCGGGCGGGGCGTAGGACAGGACAACAGCGCCGGGTAGACAACCGATCAACGGGCGTGGTCCGAAACCGTTTGGCGCGGGGCGGCGGGCGCTGCTACCTTTCCGGCAGGCCGTGCGAGAGAACGAGGAGGTGGTACCCGTGAACACGATGACATGGGTGCTCTCCTCCGGGGTCACGGTCGGGCGATAGGTCGTCGCCCGGGAGCGCCGTTCAGCAGCTCTCCCGAAAGGCACGACCGTGCACTTCACCCCCTCCGCCCCTCCCGCCCCCTCCGCCTCCCTGGCCTTCACCGCCGAACGGCGCCACGCCGACGGCGTCCTGGAGCGCGAGTTCCTCCTCGGCGACACCCCCGGCACCCTGTGGACGACCGGCACCGAGCCGGCCCCGCTGATCCTGATGGCCCACAACAACGGCCTGCCCCGGCGCGAGCCCCGCCTCGTCGCCCGGGCCCGCCACACCGCCGCCCAGGGCTACGCGGCGGCCGCCATCGACGCCCCCGGCTGCGGCGACCGCCCCCGCACGGAGGCCGCCGAGCAGGCCCGCGCCGACCTGCGCGGCGCCATGCGGGCCGGCGAGCCGCGCGAGGTGGTCGACGGGATCCTCGAAGCCCTCGTCGGCCCCCTCGTCGAGGCCGCCGTCCCCGAGTGGCGGGCCGCCCTGGACGCCCTCCTGACCCTGCCCGAGGTCGCCACCGGCCCGGTCGGCTACTCGGGCTGGACGGCGCTGGGCATCCGCCTGGCCGCCACCGACGCGCGCATCGGCGCCGCCGGCCTGTTCGCCGGCGGCTACGTGCCCCGCGCCGTGCGCGAACAGGCCCGGCAGGTCACCGTCCCGCTGCTGTTCCTGCTCCAGTGGGACGACGAGGGCAACCCCCGCCAGCGCGCCCTCGACCTGTTCGACGCCTTCGCCGCCACCCAGAAGACCCTGCACGCCAACCTCGGCGGGCACACCGGCACCCCCGCCTTCGAACTGGAGGACACGAGCCGCTTCTACGACCGCCACCTGAGGTGACACCCGCCCCGGTGAGCCGGGCCGGCCGGGGGATCCCCTCCCGCGGCCGGCCCGGCCCGCGGGGTGTTACCCGAGGGCCCGCGTGACCACGCCGGAGCCCAGCGTGCTCCCGGCCTTGCGCAGCAGGAACGGCGTCCCCGCCTCCAGCGCGACCGCGGTCGTCAACGTCGCCGTCAGGCTCACGCTCGCACCGGGCTCGACGGCCTCGGTGCCCTCCGGCAGTTCCACCGACCCGGCGATGTCGAGGCCGCGCACGTGGAACACCGGCCAGTCGTCGCGGGAGACCGCCTTGTGCCGCCCGCTCACCTCGGCGGGCGACAGCTCGACGTCGGCCTCGAAGGTGGTGCACGCGCTGATGCTGCCCGGCTCGGCGAGCACCTGGCCACGGCCCACCTGCTCACTGGTCACACCGCTCAGCAGCAGGCCCACCGACTCACCCGCCCGCGCCTGCTCCTGCGCGCCCCGCGTGCCGGTCCGCTCGATCTCGACGCAGGCCACCGTCCGGTTCGCGCCGACCCCGACGACCTCCGCCTTGCCGCCCGGCGTGATCGTGCCGCGTTCGACGCGGCCGGTGACCACGCACCCCCGCCCGGGGACCTGGAAGGTGTCGTCGATCCCCATCAGGAACGGTCCCGCCGTGTCCTCGGCCCGACCCGAGTCATCCGTCTCCTCCACCCGCACGAACTCCCTCCATCACCTGCTGCTCGGTTGCCGCACGCACCGGCGACGACCTGCGGGAGTGCCGCGCTCCTGCGAAGCACGGCCCTCCCCCCGTGGTCGGCCGCCCGGTCCGCTGCCGGCCCAGACCGCCGATCCTGCCGGACCGGGGCCGGGCCCCACCCCGCACAACCCCACGGCGTCGGGGAGTTCACCCGATCGAGAACACCGGCTCGCAGCCCGCCAGTTCGCAGCTGGCCTCCCACAGCCAGGCCGCGGTGGCCTTGTCGGCCAGGTGCTCCCACAGCGGCTCCGGCCTCGGCTCGCCGCGCAGCCCGAACACCCGCGGGCTCCACAGCACCGGGCCGCCGTGAACTCCCGCGTCCAGCACGGCCCGTACCGCCGGCCAGGCGGCGGCGTCCTTGCCCTGGACGACCAGGCCCAGCGGCAGGCGGCTCAGCCGCTCGCCGGGGGTGCGTTCGTGCAGCGGCGGGCGGGCGGGGGTGAGGGCGTCGAGCGCGCCGCCCGGGTGCGTCAGGACGCTCAGCGTGGCGCTCCCGGCGGCGCGCAGGCGGCGGTCGAGCTCGACGGCGAACAGCATCTGGGCGAGCTTGGAGCGGGCGTAGGCGCGCTTGGGCCGGTAGTCGCGGGCGCTCTGGAGGTCGGCGAGGTCCAGGCGTTCGGACTTGGCGGCGAAGCTGCCGGTGGTGACGATCCGGCTGCCCGGGGTGGCCAGCAGCAGCGGGGCCAGGCGGGCGGTGAGCGCGAAGTGGCCCAGGTGGTTGGTGGCGAACATCAGCTCGTGGCCGCTCCCGGCGGTGCGGCGCGGCGGGTCGTCGAGGGCGATGCCCGCGTTGAGGACGACCGCGTCCAGGCGCTCCGGTCGCAGCGCCCCGGCGGACGCCTCGATCGAGGCCGGGTCGGCCAGGTCCAGCGGCAGGTGGCGCAGCCTCGCGCCGGGCACCCGCGCGCCGATCGCGGCGATCGCCGCCGCGGCCTTGGCGCGGTCGCGGCTGCCCAGGACGACACCCGCCCCGGTGGCGGCCAGCTGCTCGGCGACGAAGTAGCCGATGCCGGCGTTGGCGCCGGTGACCAGGAACACCTTCCCCTCGGCGCGGGGCAGCCGGTGGACGTCCCACGGCGGGCTCTGGAGTGCGGAGTTGGGCACGGGTGCTCCCTGGGTGTGCTGTGCGCGGTCGCCGGGGCGCGTCGACCACGCCCCGGCCCCAGGTTCGCGCGGGCCGCTCACACCTCACCGGCAGAGCGCTGTCCCCGCTGTCGGACGGCCGTCGCCACCACGTACGGGGGTGCTCAGTCGACGCAGAACTCGTTGCCCTCGACGTCCAGCATCGGGATGCACGAGTCCTGGCCGTCGTACAGCACCTGCACCAGCGTGGCGCCCAGGGCCTCCAGCCGGGCGGCCTCGGCCTTGAGCACGGCCAGGCGCTCCTCGCCGACCAGCCCGGTGCCCACCCGCACGTCCAGGTGCACCCGGTTCTTGACGGCCTTGCCCTCCGGCACGCGCTGGAAGTACAGCCGCGGACCCGCCCCCGAGGGGTCGGTGCACGCCGACCAGGAACCCCGCTCCTGCGCCGGCTGGGAGGCCTCGTACGCGTCCCAGGAGGCGAACCCCTTCGGCGCTGCCATGACGTACCCCAGCACCTCGCACCAGAAGCGGGCGACGCGCGCGGGCTCCGCGCAGTCGAAGGTGACCTGGAACTGCTTGATCGCTGACATCCGGGCACCGTAGCAGGGGACGCAGAGGCGCTTCACGGATTATCGGCCGTCACGGTCCAGTCCGCGGACGGGCCGGTGCCCCCGGGCCGGGCGCCCAGGCCGCCCTCGCGGGTCTCCGTCAGGTAGAGGTCGTTGTCGTTGAGGTCCGACTCCGAGCGGACCCGGGACCGGCCGCCGTCCGCCACGCTCCACGCCGCCTCGGTCGCGCGGCACTGGCCGTAGCGGATGCCCCAGTTGTCACCGATCGCCACACACCCCCAGGCGCCCTTCTGCGGGTCGAGCGCCGCCACGTTCACCGCAGCTCCCACCGCCCGCAGCTCCCACCGCTGCCCGGGCGCCGCCGCGTCGCACGGCTCCAGCCGCACCTGGGTGGTGCCCGGGACGTGGTGCAGACAGGTGCCGGTCCGGGCGTTGCGCAGGCTGTACGTCACCGGCCGCTCCGCCGCGCGGGCGGCGGCGGGGGACAGGAGCAGGACGGCGGCGAGGACGGCTGCGGCCGCCGCGCGCCGGGGGCGAACGGGCATGGGGTGGCTCTCCGTTGAGATGTGGTGCAGCGCTCAACGACCGACGCACGGTCGGGAAACGAACCATCCCGGGCCCGAGGAGCTCACGAACCCAGCGGACCCTGGGCCTGCTGGGCCTCCCGTGCCTCCCGTGTCTCCCGGGTGAACGCGGCGGTGTGGTCGGCGGCCCACCGGCCGAACGTGCGCGGCGCCCTCCCGAGGACGTCGGCGACCGTGGAGGTGACGTGGGCGGGCCGGCCGAGCGCGGCGTTCCACGCGGCGAGCAGCATCTCGACGGCCGGCGCGGGCACGTCCTTCGACAGGCTCCGGAACTCCTGCGGCGTCATCTCCTCGAAGGCGATCCGGCGCCCCAGGGCGTCGCCGATGGCGCCCACCTGCGCGGCCTGGGTCAGCGACTCGGGGCCGGTGAGGACGTAGTCGCCCCCGGCGTGCCCGTCCTGATGGAGCGTGCGCGCCGCGACGGCCGCCACGTCGCGGTCGTCCACGGGCGCGGTCTCGGCGGCGCCGTAGGGCCAGCGGACCACCTCGCCCGCCCGGATCGCCGGGGCCCACCAGGCCAGCGCGTTCGAGGCGAGCATCCCGGGCCGGATGACCGTCGACTCGACCCCGGTGGCCGCGAGGAGGCGTTCGAGGTCGGCGTGCATCGCCGCCACGGGATTGGGCTGCTGGAAGAAGGGGTGCGGCGTCCGGTGCGGGGAGGTGAGCAGGACGACCCGCCGCACGCGCGCCGCCAGCCGCGCGAGGACCGCCCCGGCGGTGGCGGGCGGGGCGGTCCACAGGAGGAAGACCGCCCCGGCGCCGTCCAGCGCCGGGTCCAGCGACTCGGGCGCGGTGAGGTCGCCGGTGAAGGCCTCGACCCCGGCCGGCAGGTCCGCCGCCGCCTCGGCGCGACGGGCGAGGGCGCGCACCGGCACGCCCGCGTCGAGGAGGTGGTCGACGACGAGGCGCCCGAGGCGGCCGGTGGCTCCGGTGACGAGGACGGGGGGAAGGCCTGGCTGCGGGTTCATACCGCCATGAAAACATTACCGAGTTAAGAAGGCAACCCGGTTAAAGAATGCTGGGAGTCGCGTGCCGCCCAGGCGCGGAGCAGCGCTGGAAATGTGGACCAACAGAATTAAACACCCCCCCCCGACCAGCGGGGGGGGCAACCCAGGGGGGCGGGGGGGAAGAGGGGACCCGGCCGCCCCCCCCCCGCGCCCCCGCCGCGCCCGTCCCGGGGGCGGGCTACTCCTGGGCGGCCTTGCGGCAGGCGGTGCCCGCGACGACGGCGGGGACGTAGTCGTCCCGCAGGAGGTGGTAGCAGCCCTGGAAGGCCTCCTGGCCGCCGGCCGCGCCGACCGAGCAGGCGTCCTCCACGAGCTGGGTGTCCGCGTCGGGCTTGTTCTCCAGGACGTAGTAGAAGCACCCCTGCGGGGTAGCGCTCGCGACCGGGGCGAGGGCGACCGCGCCGCCCAGGGCGAGGGCGAGGGTGCAACCGGCGGCGGCGACTCGTCGGACCAGCTTCATGGCAGGCAAAACCTTTCGGTGGGTGCGGAGTTGACGGCCGGCGGCGGGCATCCATCGCCCACGAACCCCCGGCCCCGCCCATACCTACCGGACGCCCCGCCCCGCCCGGCCCGGCGCCGCGCCGACACCCGACCAAGATCACCCCGAAGGGGTGCCCCGCAGTACCTCGGCCGGGTCGGTGTGGGCGTGCATGGCGACCACCCGGCCGTCGTGGACGGTGAACACGTCGGCGACGGTGAGGTCCAGCGCGCCGCCGTCCGTCAGCGTGCCGTGCACGTGGTGGACGATCACGACGTCCGCGCCGCGCCGGTAGGCGGTCGGCTCGGAGTGCAGCTCGGACCACATCGCGTACGAGGCGCTCAGGTACGCGTGCACGGCGTCCCGGCCCGCGTGCGCGCCCCCGTCGGGCAGTTCCTCGGGCTCCACCCACGCCACGTCCGGGTGCAGGTCGGCGACGGCGGCGTCGATGTCGCCCCGGGCGTAGGCGGCGTAGGCGGCCAGGACGAGGGCGACGTCGGGGTCGGCGGGGTCGGCGGGATGCGCGCGGTGTGCGGGGGAGGGGGTCACGGGCGGCGGGCCACGAACACCAGCTCCCGCCCCGGCCGGTCCGGCGCCCCGCGCACCTCCTCCAGCACGAAGCCCGCCCCGGCCAGGTCCTCCTCCACCTCGGCCCGCTCCCGGAAGCGCAGCGTCGAGTCCGAGGTCAGCACCTGCCCGTCCGCGCCGAACACGTACGTCGAGCGGAACGACACCAACGGCCATTCCACCCCGATCAGTTCGATCCAGTGCTCCACCGGCCCGACCCCGGCGACCTCCGTCACCCGGCGGGAGTGCTCCCGGGTCCACCCCTCCCAGGCCCGGGCCGCCGGATCCCGGGTCTCGAACACCAGGCGCCCGCCCGGGCGCAGCGCCCCCAAGGCCCCCCGCAGGGTGCGCCGCCAGGCGGGCGGGTCGGCGATCGCCTGGGCGACGTTGGCCGTCATCGTCGCCAAGTCGACATCCAGCGGCGGGAGTTCACCCGCGTCCCCGTGGATCCAGCGCACCCGCCCGGCCCCCGGCTTCGCCCGGGCCACCTCGACGGAGGCCGCCGCCGGATCCACCCCGGCCACCTCGATCCCGCGTCCGGCCAGCAGCAGCGCGAACACCCCGGTACCGCAGCCGAGGTCCAGCACCCGGCGCGCGCCGAACTCCTCCACCATCCCCACGTAGGCGTCCAGGTCGCCGCGGTCGGGGTCCAGCGGGTCGTAGACCGCGGCGAGCCGCGGATGCGCGTAGCACTCGTCAGCCATGCCGACCACCTTACGGTCCGTCCCCGAACCCCCGAACTCCCGCCCGCCGACGGCGGAAACCCGGGTGACCCGGCCGGTCGCGGCGGCGACACTGGCGCCATGACCGCTTCCGCCGCCCCCCGACTGCTGCGCCCGCGCGCCCTGGCGCCCGGGGACCTCGTCGTCATCGCCGCGCTGTCCGGTCCGCTGCCGGCCGCCCACGAGCCCAACGTCGAGCGGGCGGTGGCGGTGCTGGAGCGGATGGGATTCCGCGTGCGCCGAGCCCCGCTGCTCGCGGCGGGCCGCCGCCACTGGTGGAGCGCGGCCGCGCCGGCCGAGATCGCCGCGGAGCTCAACGCCCTGCTGCGCGACCCCGAGGTGCGCGCGATCGTCGCCGGCGACGGCGGGCAGACGGTACTCGGCTACCTCGACCTGATCGACGTCGAGGCGATCACCGCCGACCCCAAGCCGATCCTCGGTTACAGCGACATCTCGCTGCTGCACCTGGTGCTCCACGCGCGCACGGGCCTGGTCGGCTTCCACGCCGACATGGCCGTCCCCGGCTTCGGCGGGAGCTGGCCGTGCGCGCCCGCGGCACGGCAGGCGCAACTGGAGGGGCTCTACGCCGGGTTGCTGACCGGTACCGGGGCGATCGGTGCGCTGCCCACGGGCCCGTCGTGGGAGTGCTGGCGCCCCGGTCGCGCGGAGGGCCCGCTGATCGGCGGGGTGATCAACCGCATCGTGCTGGCGCAGGCGACGCCCTTCGCGCTGCCGCTGGAGCGCTTCGACGGCGCGGTGCTGTTCTGGGAGGAGATGGGCGGCCTGGCCTCCCACGTGTGGAGCTACCTCCAAGTACTGCGGCACAGCGGCGTCCTGGACCGGATCGCGGGCATGGTCGTGGGCGTTCCGCGCGAGATCGGCGGACTGGAGCCCGGCGCGTCCCCCACCCTGCGCGAGATCGTCCTCGACGTGCTGGGCGGGCGTGACATCCCGGTCCTGGGCAACGTCGACTTCGGGCACGCCGGCCCCAACCTGCCGATGCCGGTGGGCATCCGCGCCGGCCTCGACGCGCGGCGGCGCACCTTGGCGCTGCTCGAACCGGCCGTAGGCCCGCGGCAGCCGCTCCCGGCGGCGCTCAACTAGCCCTGTTCCGTCGCCGGTTCGGGCGATTGCCGTATCCGCCCCGGCGCCGGGAGGATCCTCCTCAGAAGCACCGCTTCGTGGCGGTGTGCCCGAAACGAGAGGATCGCCCCATGCGCCGCCGGTTCTTCGCCCTCGTCCTGCTCGCCTCCGCCGGGATGCTCGCCCTCGCCGTCCCCGCCCAGGCCGCCACCGGCCTCCTGCTGGTCAACGGCGTGCCCCACGAGAACCCGCAGCGCGGCTGCTACCCGGCCACCTCGCCGGTGCACGTGGCGAACCGCACGAACACCACGGTCCTGGTGCACTCCGCCGCGAACTGCCGGGGCCCGGTGACGGCCCAGATCGGGCCGGGGCAGTCCGCCGAGGCCCTCGGGGCCAGCTACTTCGTCGAGTAGACCGGCCGACGGGTGCTCAGGATCCGGACGAGCTGCTGGAGGAGGAATCGTCGATGACGACGATCTCCTCGGAGCTGGAGGAACTGCTGGAGGAGGAGTGGTCGATGATGACGACGTCGTCGGAGCTGGAGGAGGTGTGCTCGCTGACGGCGTCCCGCTTCGGGCCGGTGCGCCCGTCGCCCCGTCCGAGGACTGGCCCGCCGTTCACGCCCGTCGCGCTCCCCGGCCCCGGCCCGGGCCGCGCGCCCGTCCCCGTCGTGGTGGCCGCCGCGGCGGGGGCGGCGGGGGTGAGGAGCAGCGCGGCGGTGGCGAGGAGGAAGGTGCGGCGGGCGGGCCGGTTCATGGGTGCTCTCCGGTACGGGTGGTGAGGGTGGTGAGGGTCAGGGCGTGGCGCAGGCGGGCGGTGAAGTGGCCGGTGGTGGGGTGGCGGGCGTCGGGGTCGGGGTCGAGGGCCTGCCGGAGGGTTTCCGGGAGGTCGGGCCAGAGGGCGGCGGGCCAGCCGGTGAGGGGCTGGACGGGGTGGGTGAGCCGGTGCTCCCGGGTGCGGGCCCGGTCGCCGGTGGCCGGCTGGTGGGGGCGTTGCCTAAGGACGCGGTGGAGGATCGCGGCCGCGCTGTACTGGTCGGCGGCCGGGGTGGGCACGGGGCGTGGGCGGGGTGCGAGGCATTCGGGTGCGGCGTAGGCGGTGGTGGTGCAGCGGTTCAGCGCGGCGGCGGCGGGGTCGCCGTCGCGTGCGCAGCTGTCGAGGTCGATGAGGGTGAGGGTGCGGCCGTGGCCGAGGACGATGTTGCCGGGGCTGAGGTCGGCGTGGACGACGCCGTGGCGGTGGAGGCCTTCGACGGCGTGGCCCAGGGCCAGGGCGAGGTGGGTGAACAGCTCGGCGCTGTCGGGGGACCAGGCGGCCATGGAGCGGTCGAGGTGGGGCAGCAGTTGGTGCAGTGTCAGCCCGCGCTGCCAGGTGGAGGCGAGGTAGTGCAGGTCGTGGTGGACGCCTTCGCCGGCGAGGTCGGCGGTGTCCGGGTGCGTGGCGGCGGCCCGCAGGCCGTGGGCCTCGTTGCGGGCGCGGGCGAGCACGTCGGCCGCGGCGTCGCGGCAGGTGGTCTTGAGCGCGACGTGCCCGCCGTCGGGGGCCGTGGCCAGGAAGACGTTCTGGCACTCCCGGCGGCGCAGCAGCCGCAACGGCTCGTACCCGGCGACGTCCCCGCCCAGCAGCCGCTCGCCGTCGCGGCCGTGCGGGCAGCGCGTTTCGGGCCGGCGCGGTGGGGGCGGGCACGCTCCGGGCGCGGGCCGTTGCGCGGTGGCCGCCGCGGGCGCGACGGCGGCGGCCTGCGGGGCGGGCGGTGGCATCACGTCCTCGCGGGCGCACGGGCGGGGTCGGACACGGGCCGGTCAGACACGGCTGACGGTGAAGGGGATGCGCTTGGTGACGTCCTGGACGCGGACCTCGCCGCTGATCCGCGTGACGCGGGTGCCGCCGCCCGCGCAGACGACGCTGTCGCCGATCGCGTGACCGGCGTAGGAGACGAAGCGGATCTGGCCGCGGCCGCTGGTGTCGACCTTGATCTCGAAGGAGCCGATGGCGTAGCGGGAGTCGCTGGGGCCGGTGGCGATCTCGGTCTTGAAGGTGTTGGCGCCGGCGACGACCGGTGTGACGGTCATGGCGCGGTCGTTGCCGTTGGCGGAGGCGGCCCCGGTGAACGGTGCGTCGAGCCCGGCCAGGCCGACGTAGTCGCCGATGGAGCCCCCGCAGGTGTCGACGGTGGCGGCGCCCGCCGCCGGTGCGGCGGACAGCGCGTTGGTCAGGGCGGCGGTCAGGGCGAACGCGGCGGCGGCTGCCGACCGGTGTCCTCTTCGCATGGCAGGGTGTCCCTTCCGGTGGACGGATCCCCGTCAGTATGCGAATCGCCGGGCCGCGTCGCGGGGGACACCTTCGCGCGGGCCGCCAGGATCACCGCAGCGGCGTAGTGCGAGCGGCCGGGCCGGCTGCGGAGGCGGCCGCGGGTGCGCCGACTGCGCTGCCGGGTACGGGTGTTCGAGGTGGGGGGCGGCCTCGGGCGCTCAGGGCCACGGTTGCAGGTCGTCGCAGAAGGTGGTGGCGGTGCCCGCGAGGCGCCAGCGGCGGCTGTGCCGGGAGTGGGTCCAGGTCTCGGGCGCGGTGCGGGTGGCGTCGATCCAGGCGGCGAGTTCGGGCAGGGCGCCGTGCCGCAACGCGAGCCGGGCGGTGGGGCGTTCGGCGGCCGGCAGCGGGGAGACGCCGACCCGTACGGTCGACCACCAGGCCGGGTGGAAGCCGCCCGTGCCGTAGTTGGAGCGCACCGGCGGGATCCACTCCGCGTGCAGTAGGGTCCCGTCCTCCCAGGGGCGGCTGTCGAAGTCCAGGCGGACGGTGTCCGCCCGCTCGGCGCCGAGCACGCCGAGCGCGTCGCGGACGTCCGTGGCGGTGAGCGGCCACGACAGCCCGCTGGGCAGACGGCGGTTACGGGAGGGCACGGCCCGAGGATGGCACGCGCCCGGGCCGGGGCGCACGCGAGTTCGCGCTGATCGGGGCGGGGGCGATGATCAACGGTGGCCGGCGGCCGCCTAGGGTCACGTGCATGTCCAGGACCACACCGCCGCGCCCGCTCGACGTCGAGGCGCTCTTCCCGGAGCTGACGGCCCACCGGGGCACCACCACCCGCCTCCACCCGCGCCCGGGGCGCCCCGACGCGACGGTCAGCTCCGTGGGCGGCCCGCTGCTGTGGCCCTCGGACGAACCCTGGCCGGTGTGCACCGACCCCCACAACCACCGGCGCGGCCACCGGCCGGCCGACGTCCACGAGCGGCGCCGGATCCTGGACGCCGTCTGGCGCCGGGACCCGGCCACCGGCCCCACCGACGAGGAGCGGCAGCTGCTCAAGGAACTCGAACGGCGCCACCGCGTCGAGGAAGGGGGCACCGCGGCCGACCCGCTGCCCCTGATCGGCCTCGCCCAGCTCTACCGGGCGCAGATCCCCGACCTGCCCGCCGGGCCGGACGGCTGCGACCTGCTCCAGGTGTTCTGGTGCCCCTTCGACGCCCACGGCCCCGGCCGCACCGGCATGCTGCTGGACCTGCGCTGGCGCCGCTCCTGGGAGGTCGCCGACGTGCTGGCCGACCCGCCGCGCCCGCAGGTCGTCGGCTACGAGGGGTACCTGCCCGAGCCGTGCGTGCTGCACCCCGAGCAGGTGGCCGCCTACCCGTTCGCCGGCCTCCTCCCGGAGGACCTGGGCGCCCGCATCCACGCCTGGGAGGAGGCGCTGGAGGAGGAGGCCGCCGAGCAGGCGGCGGACGGGGACGGGGACGGGGACGGGTGCGGCGACGGCGAGGGCGACGGGGAGGAGCCGGTGGGCTACCAGCGCGACCTGTCCATCCCGCCGGGCTGGCGGGCCGGCGGCTTCGCCTCCTGGCACGTCACCGACCCGGCCCCGATGGACTGCCCGGCCTGCGCGGCGCCGATGCACCTGCTGCTGACCGTCGACAGTTCGGAGTGGGACGGCGGCACCGGCAGCTGGAAGCCGCTGGAGGAGGAGCGGGACCCGCGCTCCTCCAGCACCCCGACCGGGGTCACCGTGGGCCGCTGGGGCGAGCTCAACGTCTTCGCCTGCCCCGCCGACCCCGCCCACCCGCACCGCTGGAGCGTCCAGTAGGGCCGGCCGGGACCGCCCGCAGGCGCCCGGCGGCGCTCGGCGAGGCCGTCAGGTCGCGGCCCGCTCCGGGGGGAAGTCGGCGCCGAGAGTGACCTCCCGCCAGTCGTCGAAGCCGGCCCTGAGGGAGTCGAGCTTGGCGGTGGCGATGTCGTACGCGGCCTTGCCCAGGAGCAGGCGCAGCGGCGGCTGTCCGGCCGTGACGGCCTCGATGACGGCCCGGGCGGCGCGGGCCGGGTCCCCGGGCTGGTGGCCGTAGGTGGCCAGGGTGCCGGCGCGTCGTGCGCCCGCCGTGGGCGCGTAGTCCTCGATGGCGGTGGCGGACTGGCGCATCGAGGGGCCGGACCAGTCGGTGCGGAACGCGGCGGGCTCGACGATCGTCACCTTGACGCCCAGCGGGGCGAGTTCGGCGGCGAGCGCCTCGGAGAGGCCCTCCACGGCGAACTTGGTCGCGTGGTAGTACCCGGTGGCGCCGAAGCCGACCAGGCCGCCGAGCGAGGAGATGTTGACGATGTGGCCCGCGCGCCGGGCGCGCATGCCCGGCAGAACGGCCTTGGTGGTGTCGACCAGACCGAAGACATTGGTGTCGAACAGGGCGCGGATCTCGTCGTCCTCGCCCTCCTCGACGGCGGCGAGGTAGCCGTAACCGGCGTTGTTGACCAGGACGTCGATCCTTCCGAAGGCGGTCTGCGCCCGCGCGACCGCCGTCGCGATCTGCCCGGAGTCGGTGACGTCCAGGGGCAGGGCGAGGGCGCGTTCGCCGTGCCCGCGGACCAGGTCGGCGACCTTGCGGGGGTCCCGGGCGGTGACCACGGCCCGCCATCCGCGCTCCAGTACGGCGGCGGCCAGGGCCCGGCCCAGGCCGGAGGAGCAGCCGGTGATGAACCAGACCGGCACGTCAGGGGAGGTCATACGGGAGGTGCCCTTCGCTCGAAGCGTCCTGCGTGGTGTCGTGTGCGGTGTCGGATGGGATGTCGGGTGGGACGTCGCGGGAACCGGCGCCGGTGGAGCCGGCGAGCAGGGCCAGCGACTGCTCGGCGGCGCTGCCGGGTTCGGCGCGGTAGACGACGAGGTGCTGGCCGGGGGCGCTGTTGACGGAGAAGGTCTCGAAGCCCAGGGTGAGGTCCCCGACCAGCGGATGGCGGAAGCGCTTCGTCGAGGCCGTCTTGGCCCGTACCTCGTGGCGCGCCCACATGCGGGCGAAGTCGGCGCTGCGCACGGACAGTTCACCGACCAGCTCCCGCAGCCGCCGGTCGTCCGGGGTGGGATCGGCGGCTCGCAGCGCCGCCACGCACCCCTGCGCGACGACGGGCCAGTCCCGGTAGAAGTCCCGGGCGTTCGGGTTGAGGAACATCGCCGTGATCAGACCGGTGTCGCCGCCGAGCCAGGAGAACAGTGCCTCGCCCAGGGAGTTGACGGCCAGCAGGTCGAGGTAGCGGCCGTAGACCAGGGCCGGTGTGTCCGCCCAGGCGTCCAGCAGGGCCACCAGCTGCGGGCCCGCGTACTCCCGGGCGGGCTCGGGGCGTCCGGGGTGCGGCGGGTCGACCAGGGCGCGCAGGTAGGCGGCTTCCTCGCCCTTCAACAGCAGGGCGGCTGCCAGGGCCCGCCGGACCTGGGGCGAGGGATTGCTCTCGCGTCCCTGTTCCAGCCGCACGTAGTAGTCGGTGCTCACCCCGGCGAGGACCGCGATCTCCTCGCGCCGCAGACCGGGAGTACGGCGCGCCCCCGCGGGCATCCCGTGGTCCTCGGGACGCACCAGTGCGCGCCGGGCCCGCAGGAACTCGCTGAGCCGGTTCGTGTGCATGGCCACCACCGTAGGGGGACGCGGCACAAAGAAGGTGGCCCTGGCACACCCACCCGCTCGACCACCCGCTCGACCGGCCGTACGGGCGGGCCGTTCTGGCACAATCGACCGCATGTCCGAACAACCCCACGACGCCCTGAGCGAGTTGACGGCACTGCACCCCGCGGTGGCGGCGGCCGGTTCGGTGTGCGAGGCCCTGCGGGCGGCGGCCGAGCGGGCGGGGCACGTCCTCGCCGTCGAACCGGCCGCGGCGCAGGGCCTGGGCCCGCTGGGCGCGACGGTAAGCGCCGAGGGGCGGACCGCGTACGCCACGCTGCTGCGCGGCGGCGAGGGCGAGGGGGAACACGAGGGCGGTGGCGGCGGGGGCCGGGTGCTCGCGGTGGACTGCTGGGACTACCGGGCCTGCGCGGCCACCGGCAGCACCCGGGACCCGGCCGAGGCCGCCGACGTGCTGCGCGCCTGGGTCCAGGGCGCCGGGGTGGACGAACTCACCGCCCGGTGGCCGTTCCTGCGCACCCGCGACCTCGCCGCGGCCGACCTGCGCGGCGAACGGGAGGCCGTCGCCCGGCGCTGGCGGGGCCGGCTGCAGGGCCCCGCCCGCGGGATGGCCGGCGAATGGCGCAGGCTCGCCGTGGCCGCCCACGCCGAGCCCAGGCTGCGGGTGCTCTCGCCCGGGCGGGCCATGTACTGGTTCACCCTCAGCCGCCGCGCCACCCCGCCGGTCAGCCAGGACCTGCCGCAGACCAGGCCGCTGGGCCGCGGCCGCTACGAGGTGACCCACGCCGACGGGCGGGTGCGGACGGTGGAGGGCGCGGCGGCGGCCGTCACGGTGATCCTGGAGGGCCTGCCCGGCGACCTGCGGTGACCGGCCGGACGGTGGCACACTCGACCGCATGTCCGAACAACCTCCCGAGCACACCGACCCCTTGGGCGCGTACGCGGCGCTCTACCCCGAGGTGGCGGCGGCCGGCTCGGTGCGCGACGCCCTCCAGGCGGCGGCCGACCGGGCGGGCCTGGAGCTGGCCGTCGAGCTGACCTCCTCGCCGGGCTGGCGTTACGTGGCCGCGAAGGCCGAGACCGAGACCGAGACCGAGACCGAGACCGAGACCGATACCGAGACCGGGGCTGAGGCCGACGGCCGCTCGGCGACCGTCATCATCCCGCGCGGCGAGGAACGGGTCTTCCTGGTCGACTGCTGGCTCGGCGGCATCCACATGGCCACGGGCGGCGCCCTGGAACTGGCCGACGTCGCCGCGGTGTTCCACGCCTGGGTGCGGGGGAGCGGGGTACGTCAACTCACCGCCCGGTGGCCCTTCCTGCGCACCTGGGACCTCGCCGAGGCCCACGAGCGCGGCGAGGCCGAGGCCGTCGCCGCGCGGTGGCGGATGATGCAGCGCGGCCCCCTGCCCCACCGCGACGCCGAACTCCTGGACCTGATCCGGGCCGCCCACGCCGAGCCCCGGCTGCGGGCCCTGTCACCGGGGCAGTCGATGTGGTGGTTCACCCTCAGCCGCCGGGCCGCGCCCCCCGGCGTCGGCGAGTTCCCGCGGACCAGGTCGCTGGGCCGGGGCCGCTTCGAGCTGACGTTCCCCGACCGCAGCGTGCGGGTGGTGGAGGGCGCGGAGGCCGCCGTCGCCGTGATCCTGGAGCACCTGCCCCCGGACCTCACCCCCTGACCCCCTGACCCCATGACCCCCTGACCCGCCGCCCGCCGTTCACCCGGCCCGGCGGGCCAGTTCGGCGTTCGCGCGCTCGGTGATCAGGGCCAGCGCCCGGCCCGCGGCGGCCAGGTCCGCGTCCGGGATGCCCGCGTACAGGCGGGCCGAGATCCCTGCCGTCTCGGCCCCGGCGCGCTCGTACAACTCGCGCCCGGCCGTGGTGAGTTCGAGCCTGCCGTCGGGGCGCTCGGCCAGCAGGGCGGCCGCCGTCAGCTCGCCGACGACGGCGCGCACCGCCGCCTCCGGGGCCTTGAGCGAGCCCGCGACCTCGGCGACGAGCTCGCCGGCCCCGACCGACCCGCCCGCGGCGGTGACGGCACGCAGCGTCACGCTCTGCTCGAAGGTGGCGCCGTGGCGGGCCAGGACGCCCTCCAGGAGGGCGCGGGCGGCGTAGTGGGCCAGGGCGATGGAGCGGGGGTTGAGCGCGGGGGCGGTCGCGGTGGTGGTCGCGGGTGCGGTGGTGGTGGTCATGGCCGGTGCTGCTCCTCGTCGTCGTCGGTGTGCGGGTCCAGCGGTACGTCGAGCAGGGCGGTCAGCTCGCGGGTGAACTCCCGGGCACGCGGGCTGTGTCGGCCGCCGAGGGGTTCCAGCAGCCGCTCCAGCAGGCCCTGGACCACGGCGACCGCCCGGCCGGTGACCTCGCGGCCCTGTTCGGTGAGCGAGAGCTGCATCGCGCGCGGGTCCTTCGGGTCCCGGGTGCGCTCGACCAGTCCGGCGGCCTCCAGGGCGCGGGCGAGCTTGGAGACATAGAGGGCCTCCAGGCCGGTGCGGTCGGCGAGTTGGCGCTGGCTGGGGCGCTGCCCGGTGCGGGCCAGGCCGTACAGCGAGCCCAGCAGCGCGTACTGGGCGTGGGTCAGGCCCAGCGGCGCGAGGGCCCGGTCGACGGCGACCCGCCACTTCATGGACAGGCGCCAGACCAGGAATCCGGCGGTGGCGCTCTCGGCTGCTTCGCTCATGACGGATACCGTACATGGCTACTATGTCCATGGCTACTGTTTTCCCGGCCGGGGAGAATGAAGCCGAACGCCACAGCGGAGGAGCGGCCCCGTGCCCGAGCAGCAGCAGGAGCGGCAGCACCGGATCGTCCTGGTGCGTCACGCCAAGTCCGCCTGGCCCGACGGCGTCGACGACCACGAACGCCCCCTCGCCCCGCGGGGCCTACGGGCCGCCCCGCTCGCCGGGCGACGGCTCGCCGGCCACGGCTGGACGCCCGACCTCGCGCTCGTCTCGACCGCCGAACGCGCCCGCCGCACCTGGCAGTTGATGGCCGCCGAGCTCCCCGCCCCACCGGAGGCCGTCCGGGACGGGCGCCTCTACGGCCTCGACACCGGCGAACAGCTGATCGCCCTCCTCGCCGCCCTCCCCGACCCGGTCGCCACCGTCCTGGTGCTCGGGCACAACCCCGTCCTCCACGAGGCGGCCGACGCCCTGGCCGGTGAGGCCGACGACCCGGCGCAGGCGGCCCGGCTGCGCGAGCGCTTCCCGACGGCCGCCGTCGCCGTGCTGGCTTTCACCGGCCTCTGGCAGCGCCTGCGGCCCGGCACCGCGCGGCTGGTCGACCACTGGACGCCCAAGGGCGGCTGAGGGCGGCTGAGGGCGGCCGGGGCGGCAGTGGGGGGGGGGGGGGCCCCCCCCCCCCGCGCCGCGGCCCCCCCGCCCCCCCGCCCCCGCCCCCCCCCCCCCCCCCGGCCCGGCCGCGGGGGGGGGGGCGGCCGCGGGCTGCG
>NZ_JBHYGR010000073.1:33914-43428 GCF_042738155.1 Kitasatospora sp. NPDC059088
GCCCCCCCCGGGGGGGTGGGGGGGGGGGGGGGGGGGGGGGGGGGGCGCGCCCCGCCCCCCCCCCCGGGCGCGGCCGCCCCCCACTCCCGGTGACGGTTACCCCCGGCCGGCCCCAATGCTGCGCCGGGGCGGGGTGGTTCACCCGAACGGGATTCGTGTGTTTACCGCTCCCGCACCCGCCGCAGCCCGATGTCGGAGACCTCGCCCAGGTGGCCGAGCTTGTCGGGGTTGGACACGGAGTGCAGCGCCCGGATCGCGCCGTCGACGATGTCCAGCTCCAGGACGGCGGCCACGCGCCCCCGCGGGTCGTAGGAGACCGCGCCCGGGCGGCCGTTGACCGTCGCCGGGTGCAGGGTGATGCCGAGTTCGCGGCCGCGGTCGAAGCCGAAGGCGAGCAGCTGGGCGACGCGCTCGCGGCCGGCGACCGACTTTCCGACCGCCTGCGCCTTGCCGCCGCCGTCGCCGTGGAAGACCACGTCGGGGGCGAGCAGGTCCAGCAGCTGGGTGAGGTCCCCGCCGGCGGCCGCCGCGAAGAAGCGGCGCGCCAGTTCGTCGCCCTCCGCGCGCCGGGCCGCGGGGAGCGGGGTGTCCGCGCCGCTCGCGGCCAGGCGTTTGCGGGCCCGGGCCAGGATCTGACGGCAGTTCGCCTCCGACTTGCCGGTCAGCTCCGCGACCTCCGGGTAGCCGTAGCCGAAGGCCTCGCGCAGCAGGAACACCGCCCGCTCCACGGGGGAGAGGGCCTCCAGCATCAGCAGCAGGGCCATCGACAGCGAGTCGGCCAGTTCGGCGTGCTCGGCGGGGGCGTCGCCGGGGCGCTCGGCGAAGGCGACCACCGGCTCCGGCAGCCACTCGCCGACGTAGGACTCGCGCCGCACCCGCGCCGAACCGAGGTGGTTGATGCCCAGGCGGGTGACCGAAGTGGCCAGGTACGCCTTGAGGTTGGTGACGGTGGTGCCCGCCCGCTGGGCGCGGGTCAGGTTGAGGAAGGTGTCCTGGACGAGGTCCTCGGCGTCGCCCACCGAACCCGTCATGCCGTAGGCGATGGAGAACAGCAGCGGCCGGTACCCCGCCGCCTCCGTCGCGCCCGCGCCGCCCGCCGCTCCTGCCGCTCCCGCCATGGCCACCCCGTCTCCCGTCCCCGGCGCCGCCCCGGCCCCGGGGTGGCGCGCGTCACCGTGGGCGGCTGTCACGGGCCGCCCGGCCGCCCTGTCCCAGAGGGCAGCAGCGGACAAACGTACCGAGGAGAACGAGCGTCATGAACACTGCCCTGTGGACCGTCACCGCCCTGCTGGCCGCCGCCTACCTGCTCGGCGGCGCCTTCAAGGTGCTGGTGCCCAAGGAGCGGATCGCCGCCGCCGGGCGCAGCGGCCGCTGGGTCGAGGACTTCGGCGCGGGGGCGGTGAGGGCGATCGGCGCCCTCGAAGTCCTGGCCGCGCTCGGCCTGGTGCTGCCCGCGCTGGTGCACGTCGCGCCGGTGCTGGTGCCGCTGGCCGCGCTCGGCCTGGCGCTGCTGATGGCCGGCGCGGCGGCGGTGCGCCTGCGGCGCCGGGAGTACCCGCTGGTGGCGGTGGACGCGCTCTACCTGCTGCTGGCCGCCTTCGTGGCCTGGGGCCGCCTGTAGGGCCCGTCGCCCAACTGCCCCTCGGAGGGCCCTTGCTAGGGTGCGCGGATGGAAGACCTGGACCTGGGAACCGTGGCCTGGCCGCCCGCGCCGATCCGCACCGAGCGCCTCGTGCTGCGCGGCAGCCGGGAGTGCGACCGTGCGGCGTTCGTCGACCTGTTCTCCTCGCCCGAGGTGCACACCTACCTCGGCGGGGCCCGGCCGCGCGCGCAGGTGGAGCGCGAGCTGCCCGGGGCGCCCGAGGACCGGCCCGGGACCTTCGTCGCCGAACTCGACGGGGCGATGGTCGGCCTGGTCCTGCTCCGCCGGGCGACCGGCCACCGCCGCCCGGCCGCCACCGGCCGGCTCGACCTCGGCTACCTGTTCCTGCCCCGGGCCTGGGGGCGCGGCTACGCCGCCGAGGCGTGCGCGGCGGCACTGGCCTGGCTCGCCGGAGCGCTGCCCGGCGAGGCGGTGGTGCTGACCACCCAGAGCGCCAACACCGCCTCGATGCGGCTCGCGGCGAAACTGGGCTTCACCGAGGTGGAGCGCTTCCAGGCCTGGGACGCCGAGCAGTGGCTCGGAATCCGCCCCCCGGCACCCGGCGCCTGACCGCGCTTCCGCTCAACTGCGCTCAACTGCGCCGCGCCCGCCCGGCGTTCGGCTGCGCCGCGCCAGGACGGCGATCGCCTCCCGGCACCAGTCCCGGTTGCCCCGCTCGAAGGCCAGGCCGCGCAGGCAGGTCAGGTACGGGCCGATCCGCTCGCCCTCGCGCAGGAACCGCGCCTCGTCCCACCCGCCGCGCATGCCGTGCAGCATCCGCTCGAACAGGTCGATCTTCGCCTGGGCGAACTCGGCGCGCTCGGCGAGCTGTTCGGCGAGCACGGCGGGGTCGAGGTGGTCGGCGGCGCGGACCTTGACCATCAGGTCGTCGCGCACGAAGGAGGGCTTGGCGCTCGCGGCGGCGAACTCGTCCAGTTCGGCGAGGCCGGCCGCGGTGACGGTGAACAGCCGCTTGGTGGGGCGCCCCTCCTGCGCCACCTCGCGTCCGGCGACCAGCCCGTCCCGTTCCAGCCGGGCCAGTTCGGCGTAGAGCTGCTGCGGCTGGGCGTACCAGAAGTTGGCCACGCCGAGGTCGAAGGCCTTGGCCAGGTCGTAGCCGCTGGTCTCCCCGTCCAGCAGGGCGGCCAGCACGGCGTGTCGCAGGGCCATCGGGTCGGCCCTCCCTCCTGTTGCCGGATGTGCTCCGCATGGTAGTAGTCATCAATCTGACTAGTCACATCCATGACTATCCCGGGAGTGCCGCCATGACCGCCGCCGCCACCACCGCTGCCACCGCCGCCGAGCGCCTGCGCGCCGCCGTCGACGCCCGCGACCTCGCCGCGCTGGACGACCTGTTCACCGACGACATCCGCTTCTACAGCCCGGTCAAGTTCGGCCCCTTCGAGGGCAAGCCCATGGTGCTCGGCCTCTTCGGGGTGCTGCTGCGCACCTTCGAGGACTTCCGCTACGTCGGCGCGTACGAGGGCGCCGCGCAGACCAGCGCGGACGGTACCGAGGCGCCCTCGGCGGTGCTGCTGTTCCGGGCGGTGGTGGGCGGCAAGGAGATCCACGGCATCGACCTGGTGCACGTCGACGAGCAGGGCCGGATCAAGGAGTTCACCGTGATGGTCCGTCCCCAGTCCGCCGTCCAGGCCCTCGGCCAGGCGGTCTTCGCCGGCCTGATCGCCGCCGGCCTGGTCCCCGCCCCGCCCACCGCCTGAGGCCCCTGCCCGAGGTCCAACGCCCGTCCGGTGCAGGCCTGGTGCACCCCCGCCCGCCCCGGCCTGGCCTGGAGGGGTGGCGGCGCTTCGGGACACGGCTGTTGCCGTTCGCGGACACCGCCGGCCCGCCGGAGCGGGCAGGATGTGGGCGAACGTTCCGAGGGGGGACGGCCGACGGGGGTGGCGTGATGGGGAGTGCGGCGCGGCGCGGGGGCGCGGTGGTCGCGGCGGCGGTGCTGGCGCTGGGGGCGGCGGCCTGTACGGGGCAGGACGGCGGCACGCCGGAACCCGCGGCGAAACCCACGGCGAAACCCGCGGCGACAGCGGTGGCGACGGCCGCGGCCACTGCGGCGGTGCACCGGGTGGTGCTGCCCGAGCCGGCCCCGGCGTCGGCGCAGTGGGTCCTGGACGAGCTGGCCACGATGCACAAGGGCACGCCGGACTGCCCCGTCCCGACGCCGGAGAACACGGTCGTGCTCGACCGGGGCGAGGGCTCCCAGGACTGGGCGGACGTGGTGTGGCTGGAGGACGACTCCCACCTGTGCCTGGCCTCGACCACCCGCGTCGACGGCCGCCTGAACACCGACGTCACCGGTGGCACGCCCGGGGCCTTCACGGCCCGCAGGCGGCCGACGATGATCGGCGACCACCGGCGGCTGTCCCTCTTCGTGCTCTTCCCCGTGGACGCCAAGCAGGTCGTGCTGCGGGGCGATGCCCGGCACCGGTTCGGGCCGCTGCACCAGCGGGTGATCGACCTCGGCGGCGGGAGGGCGGTCACCGTCGTCCGGTACGGCTTCGCCACCCAGGTCCCCGGCGCCCCGGCTCCCGGGGCGCAGACGATGGAGCCGCCGTACACGGACGACCTGCCCCAGCTGTGCCCGACCGTCACCGAGCCGTGCCGCGCCGCGGACGTCGACGGCTGAGCGGGCCGTGGTCCCCCGTTCAGTCCAGCAGGGCCGCCACCGCCGCCACCGGCCAGTGGCCGGCGGCGCCGGGGCGGGTGGCGAGGTAGCCGGCGGTGCGCCAGGGGCCCCAGGTGTGGGATTCGGCGAGGCCGGCGGCCAGGGTGCGCAGGTAGGCGGGGGAGGGGGCGGTGGGGGTGGCGCCGGCCAGGCCGGTGGGGGAGGTGAGGGTGAGCACCGGGCGCCCCCGGAGCGCGCCCACGCGCAGGAGGGTCTCGTAGCGGCCGGGGCCGAGGCGGTCGCGCCCGGTGGCCAGGACGCGGGTGAGGTCGAGGTCGGCGGCGGGGGTGCGCTGTATCTCCTGGGCGGCGACGTCGCCGAACTGGCCGGCCGTGACGAGGTAGGCGCGGCAGGGCACCGGCCCGGGCCCGGCGGGGTCGTAGAAGGCGGTGCCGCCGCCCCAGGTGGCCGAGTGCCCGGCGAAGTACACCGTGCCGGGCAGGGGCAGGGCCGCGCTGGCGCGCGGCGGGCGCCGGTCGCGGCAGCCCGGGCAGGCGCGTGCCGCGCCCGCGGGGCGGCCGCCGCAGAGGTAGCAGGAGAAGCGGGCGGCGTGCAGGTTGGACCCGTACGCCGCGTACCAGAGGAGCCGGTCCCGGCCGGTGGTGCCGGGGCGGGCGGCCCGGGCGCACACCGAATTCACAGGAAACATCCGCACGGAAAAGGGCGGCGGCAGCCTCCCACACAAAGATGAGAATGACGTGCACAGGTCGAGAATCCGTCCGAAACCCCCCGATTCGGTAGCCGACCCCTCACTACCTGTACCGTTCCGGTCGCCATGGTGTTCATCACTCTTCCCTCCGTCGTCACGCCCCTCCGGTTTCCGCCGATTAGCCTTCACCATCGAAAACGCTCGAAACCCCCCGAAATGACATTCGATTCGTATCGGTGCCTGAGGAAACGGCATCGATGATGAGAATTCTCTTTGACCGCACCTTCGCTGCATCCAGCCGACTCCCAGCGGAGTCATGGTGAGTGGGCGCGTCCCACCAGGTGACGACCAGGTCACCGCACGTAGCAGGCAATGCGCGCCCTCCCAGGAAAACGGAGCCGAGGAACCCACCCCATGGACGCACGGCATGACACGTCCGGCCCAGTCACGCTGCACCGCCCCCACCCGGGGCAGGCAGCCGGCTGGCCGGTGGCCCAGCCCGCCCACCCCCGAAGCCTCCTCGACGTCATCGCCGCCACGGCCGACGCGCACCCGCACGCGCCCGCCCTGGACACCGGCGACGCCGTCCTCGACTACAGAACCCTGCTGCAGGAGGTCGACGCCCTCGCCGGCGTCCTGGCCGGCCACGGCATCGGCACCGGCGACCGGGTGGGCGTACGCATCCCCTCCGGCACCGCCGACCTGTACGTCGCCATCCTCGCCGTGCTGCGCTGCGGCGCCGCCTACGTCCCGGTGGACGCCGACGACCCCGACGAGCGCGCCGAGATGATCTGGCAGGACGCCCGGGTCTGCGCCGTCGTCGGCGCCGAGCGCCGCCTGTTCGCCGGCCCCGCCGCCCGCCCCTCGGGCCGCCCCGCCTGGCCCACCCCCGCCGACGACGCCTGGATCATCTTCACCTCCGGCACCACCGGCCGCCCCAAGGGCGTGGCCGTCACCCACCGCAGCGCCGCCGCCTTCGTCGACGCCGAGGCCCGGATCTTCCTGCGCCCCCAGCCGCTGGGCCCCGGGGACCGCGTCCTGGCGGGCCTGTCGGTGGCCTTCGACGCCTCCTGCGAGGAGATGTGGCTGGCCTGGCGCCACGGCGCCTGCCTCGTCCCCGCCCCCCGCTCCCTGGTCAAGGCCGGCACCGACCTGGGCCCCTGGCTCGTCCAGCGCCGCATCACCGCGATCTCCACCGTCCCCACCCTGCTCGCCCTGTGGCCCCAGGAGTGCCTGGACCAGGTCCGCCTGATCATCGTCGGCGGCGAGGCCTGCCCGGCCGAACTGGTCGAGCGCCTGGCCGTCCCCGGCCGCGAGTTCTGGAACACCTACGGCCCCACCGAGACCACCGTCGTCGCCACCGCCGCCCGGATGCTCCCCGGCGAGCCGGTGCGCATCGGCGCCCCCCTGGACGGCTGGGAGATCGCCGTCGTCGGCCCCGACGGCCACCCCGTGCCCTGGTACGAGAGCGGCGAACTGCTGATCAGCGGCATCGGCACCGCCCGCTACCTCGACCCCGCCAAGGACGCCGAGAAGTACAGCCCGCACCCCGCGATCGCCTCCCCCCGCGTCTACCGCAGCGGCGACCTGGTCCGCAACGACCCCGAGGGCCTGGTCTTCCTCGGCCGCGCCGACGACCAGATCAAACTCGGCGGGCGCCGCATCGAACTCGGCGAGATCGACGCCGCCCTCCAGGCCCTGCCCGGCATCCGCGCGGCCGCCGCCGCCGTCCGCAAGACCCCCGCCGGCGCCGACCTGCTGGTCGGCTACCTCGTCGCCCAGCCCGGCACCACCCCCGACCTGGCCACCGCCCGCCGGCACCTGCTGGAGCGCCTGCCTCGACCCCTGGTGCCCGTCCTGGCCCTGGTCGACTCCCTGCCCACCAAGACCTCCGGCAAGGTCGACCGCCACGCCCTGCCCTGGCCGCTGCCCACCACCGGCACCACCGGCCCCGACGGCCCCGCCCAGCCCCTGGACGGCACCGCCGGCTGGCTCGCCGGCCAGTGGGAGCGCCTGCTCGGCATGGCCCCCGGCAACGGCGACGACTTCTTCGCCCTCGGCGGCTCCAGCCTCACCGCCGCCCGCCTGGTCTCCGAACTGCGCACCCGCCACAGCGGCGTCTCCGTCGCCGACCTCTACGCCCACCCGGTACTCGGCGACCTCGCCGGCTACCTCGACTCCCTCGCCCCGGCCCCGCGGGCCCAGGCGGCCGCGGCCGGGCCGGAATCCGCCGCGACCGCCCCGCCCCGCAGGCCGGTGCGCCCCACCCCGCGCAGCGCCGGCCTCTGGCAGACCCTGATGCTGCTCGCCATGTTCGGCCTCTCCGGCCTGCGCTGGGTGATCGTCCTGATCGCCGCCGACAACCTCATGGGCACCGACATCCCCTGGGCCCCGCACAGCTCCTGGTGGCCCGTGGCCGCCGGCGCGCTCCTCTTCTTCACCGCCCCCGGCCGCACCCTGCTCGCCGCCGCCGGCGCCCGCCTGATCACCGCCGGCATCCGCCCCGGCAGCCACCCCCGCGGCGGCCACGTCCACCTGCGCCTGTGGGCCGCCGAGCGCTACACCGCCATGTTCGGCACCGGCAACCTCTCCGGCACCCCCTGGGCCGTGCGCTACGCCCGGATGCTCGGCTGCCGCGTCGGCCGCGACGTCCAGCTGCACACCGCGCCCCCGGTCACCGGCCTGGCCCGGATCGGCAACGGCGCCAGCCTCGAACCCGAGGTCGACATCGCCGGCTGGTGGCTCGACGGCGACACCCTCCAGCTCGGCCACCTCGACATCGGCGAGGGCGCCGCCGTCGGCCACCGCGCCACCGTGATGCCCGGCGCCCGCGTCGGCGCCGGCGCCCAGATCGCCCCCGGCTCCTGCGTCACCGCCACCGTCCCGCCCGGCGAGCACTGGCACGGCTCCCCGGCCCGCCCCTGCACCGAGGCCCGCACCCCCTGGCCCACCGCCCCCGCCAAGCGCACCCGCGCCTGGAACCCGGCCTACGGCGCCGCCTTCGCCCTCTTCGGCCTCGTCCCCGTCCTGGCCGCCCTGCCCGCGCTGTTCATCGTCTACCCGCTGGTCGGCACCGACCGCACCCTGCTCGCCGCCCTGCTCCAGCTGCTGCCGCTGACCGTGCCGCTGGCCGTCCTGACCGTCTTCTGCCACGCCGCACTGATAGCCCTCCTGATCCGCCTGCTCTCGCTCCCGCTGCGCCCGGGCTTCCACCCGGCCACCGGCGGCGTCGCCTTCTGCGCCTGGGGGGTCTCCCACCTCAGCGACGGCGTCCGGCGCACCCTGTTCCCCTTCTACGCCAGCCTCTTCACCCCGGTGTGGCTGCGCCTGCTCGGCGCGAGGGTCGGGCGCCGGGTGGAGGCCTCCACCGTGCTCGCCCTGCCCGCCCTGATGCGGGTCGACGACGGCGCCTTCCTCGCCGACGACACCCTGGTCGCCCCCTACGAGCTGCGCGACGGCTGGCTGCACCTGGGCCGCTCCCACGTCGGGCGCCGCTCCTTCGTCGGCAACTCCGGCATCGTCGGCCCCGGCCGCTCGCTGCCCGACAACTCCCTGGTCGGCGTGCTCTCCGACACCCCCGCCCAGGCCCCCGAGGGCTCCTCCTGGCTGGGCCGGCCCGCCTTCGCCCTGCCCCGGGTGGCCGCCGCCGGCGGCGAGGACCGCACCTACAACCCGCCCAAGCGCCTGATGTGGGCCCGGGCCGGCGTCGAGGTCTGCCGGCTGCTGCCGGTCGTCGTCGCCGCGGTCCTGGCCGACCTGGTCTTCGCCGCCCTCCAGGCGATCCGCGACGACTACGGGCTGGGCACCGCCGCCGGCGCGGCCGGCCTGGTGCTGGCGGCCGCCGCCGTGGCCGCCCTGGCGCTCACCACCCTCGCCAAGTGGCTGCTGGTCGGACGCTTCCGGGTGTCCGAGCACCCGCTGTGGTCCTCCTTCGTCTGGCGCAACGAGCTCTACGACACCTTCGTCGAGGAACTCGCCATGCCCTTCGGCGGCGGCGCCATGACCGGCACCCCCTACCTCAACCTGTGGCTGCGCAGCCTCGGCGCGAGGATCGGGCGCGGGGCCTGGTGCGAGACCCACTGGCTGCCCGAGAGCGACCTGGTCACCGTCGGGGCGGGCGCCAGCGTCAACCGCGGCACCGTGCTGCAGACCCACCTGTTCCACGACCGGGTGATGCGGCTGGGCCCCGTCCACCTGGGCGCCGGCTCCACCACCGGGCCGCACTCGATCGTGCTGCTCAACTCCTCGCTCGGCGACGACACCACCGTCGGCCCGGCCTCCCTGGTGATGCGCGGGGAGAACGTCCCCGGCGCCACCCGCTGGCTGGGCAACCCGGTCGCCGCCTGGAACGCCGACGCCACCCCGCCGGCCGGGCGCCGCGCGGCCCGCGGGCGGCGCCGGGCCGCCGTGATGTAGCCCACCCGCACGGGCCCGCGCA
Organism: Kitasatospora sp. NPDC059088; assembly: GCF_042738155.1. Taxonomy (NCBI): domain Bacteria; kingdom Bacillati; phylum Actinomycetota; class Actinomycetes; order Kitasatosporales; family Streptomycetaceae; genus Kitasatospora; species Kitasatospora sp. NPDC059088. The sequence goes on from NZ_JBHYGR010000073.1 coordinate 43,327, forward strand.
CAGGCGGGGGGGGGGGGGGGCGGCGGGCGGGGCGGCAGCCCGCCGGGGGGCGAGGCCGGGGGGGTGCTGCAGACAACGCCAATCGCAAAGTATAAAGGGATC
>NZ_JBHYGR010000073.1:43438-44575 GCF_042738155.1 Kitasatospora sp. NPDC059088
AGCCCGGGGGGGCGGGTGGTCGCTTTTTCTAAGCGCTCCGCGGCCGGCGCTCCGTTGCGGGGTGGCCCTGTATTAGAACGCCTGGCCGCCACCCGCCTTCGCTTTGCCCGGACTTGGGAGAAGAACGCCATGTCCACGGCAATTGTGAAGAAGGCCGGGCGGCGGGGGTCAGTCCTGGGCGGTGGGGCGCACGACGATCTCGCTGACGTCGACGCCGTCCGGCTGCGCGACGGCGTAGCCGATGGCCGAGGCCACGGCGGAGGGCGGCATGGCGATCTCGTCGCGCCGGCGCACCAGCGCGGCCGCGACCTCGGGGCCGGCCCCCTTGCCGACGCCCTCGGTGTGGGTGAAGCCGGGGGAGACGAGGGTGACGCGCAGGTCGGGCCCCGCCTCCTGGCGCAGGCCCTCGGTGAGCACCTTCACCGCCGCCTTGGTGGCCGCGTAGACCCCCTGCGGGGGCCTGACGACGTACGCCGCGGTGGAGCCGACGTTGACGAACTGGCCGGCGCCCTGGCGGCGGAAGACGGGCAGGGCCGCCGCGATGCCGTTGAGCAGGCCGGTGACGTGGGTGGCGACCATGGCGTCCCAGTCGTCCTGGCGCAGCTCGTCGAACGGCGAGACGGCCATCGTGCCCGCGTTGGAGACCAGCACGTCGAGCCGCCCGTACCGCTCCAGGGCCGTGTCCGTCAGGAGCCGCAGGTCCTCGCGGCGCCGGACGTCGACGACGACGCCGGTGGCGTCGGCGCCCCGGGTGGTGACGGCGTCCACGACGGCGTCCAGCCGCTCCCGGCGCCGGGCCCCGAGCACCAGGCGGGCGCCCCGCTCGGCGAGGTGGTGCGCGGTCGCCTCCCCGATGCCGCTGCTGGCGCCCGTGATCGCGATGGCCTTGCCCTGGATGCCCGACATGAGCTCCTCCTTCTCCCCGGTGCGTGCGCGGCGGGCGCCCTGGCCTACAGTGAAAACGGAGGCGCCCCCGCTTTCTCCACGTTAAGTGGGGGCGCCTCCGTTTATCAAGTCGCGGACCATCGACGAAGGGAACGTCGACAACCGATGACCGAAGCAGCCCCCCGGCCGCGGCGGACCGAACCGCCGGGCGCCCCCGCAGACAAACCACACCCCCCCCCACCCCCGTGGTGG
>NZ_JBHYGR010000074.1:0-8941 GCF_042738155.1 Kitasatospora sp. NPDC059088
TGGGCTCCCTCCTCCGCCTTGCGATGCACGCACCCCAACGCCGCCCCGCCCGCCCGGCGGGCGGACGACGGGAGTTCGAAGACGGACCCTGGGCCCGCCTTCTACGGGAGCGGCAGGACGTGCCGGAGCGCCTCGACGGCGTCCCCGTCACCGTCCACGGCGAGCTCGGTGCGGGCCCCGCGGCCGTAGACGAACAGGACCAGCTCACCCGGTTCGCCGGTGATCCGGACCACCGGGGCGCCGGCCGGACCGACCGTCAGCGACTGCCCGTCCGGGCGGGTCAGCGCGAGCCGCACGGGGGAACGGCGGCCCGCCTCGAACCGCGCGATCATCGGCAGCCGCCGCCACAGGGCCTCGGCCCGGCCGGGCGGGACGGGCCGCACCGCCCGGTCGTCGCCCGCCCGGGCGACGTCCTCGGCGTGCACGAAGTACTCCACGGTGTTCGCCACCTCGTCCGCACCGGGCAGCGCGAACAGCGAGAACACCGGCGGCCCGGCCCGGAACAACCGCACCAGCTCCTCGTACGGGCGCTGCGCGTACCCGTCCTGCACCCGCTGGGTGTGACCGGCCAGGGCGCCGACCCGGATCCCCGCCGCCGCATCGGCCCGGCGTTCCCGGACCACCAGATGCGCGGCCAGGTCCCGGGTACTCCACCCGGCACACAGCGTGGGCGCGTCCGGCCCGGCGGCGGCGAGCAGTTCGGCGAGGCGGTGGCGCTCAGCGAGCGCGTGGTTCGACATGCCGCCAGCCTAGGGCGTGTCCTGTGCGGGCCGGGGCCTTCCCGCTGTCTACGGGTGGAGCGGGGCGGTGAGTTTGGGGCTGCCCTGTTTGTTGCCGGCGGTGAGGGTGCAGGTGTAGTCGCGCCAGCCGTCCTTGTAGTTGGCCAGGGCGGGGCCGAACTGGCGGGGGTAGTAGGTCCGGCCGGGGGGTTGGTGGGATTCGGCGGTGGTCTCGGCGGTCTTGCAGCCGTCGCGCATGGCGAGGGCGAGAGGGATCTCGCCGGTGAGGCCGTCGGGGAGCTGGAGGTTCGCGATGACCTCGCCGTCGTGGTCGCCGGCGCAGGGGCGTTGTTCGGCCTTGGTGATGACGGGGCTGAGCTGGGGGTGGTCGAAGCAGGTGCCGACCGGGAACCAGGCGTACGGGGGTTGCGGCTTGGTGGGGGTGGGGGTGGGGGTCGGGGTGGGGGTGGGGGTCGGGGTGGCCGAGGGCGGGGGCGGGGCGGCGGTGGGCTTCGGGGCGTCCTCGGGCCAGAGCAGCACGGTGGCCACCACCGCGAGCAGTACGGCCAGGACGGCGGCGACGGTGATCACCAGGCTCCGGGGCGGACGGGTGGCGGCGGCTTCGGGCGGCTGCTGCTCGGAGGTCATGGCCCCGAGGATGGACCACCGGGGCCGCCCCCGGCAGGCGGTTGGCGGAACTGACCCCGAACGGGACGCCCGCGAACGGTTCACCGCCCGGACGGAGCGGTTCGCGGCCCGGAGGGGCTGACACAATGGCCCCATGTCCACCACACCCGCCGCCCCCGGCTCCACCGCGCTCGACCCCGCGATCGCCGCCCGCCTCAAGCGCACCGAGGACGGCCTGGTCCCGGCCGTCGCGCAGCAGTACGACACCGGCGAGGTGCTGATGCTGGGCTGGATGGACGACGAGGCGCTGCACCGCACGCTCACCACCGGCCGCTGCACCTACTGGAGCCGCAGCCGCAACGAGTACTGGGTGAAGGGCGACACCTCCGGTCACGTCCAGGCGGTCAAGTCGGTGGCCCTGGACTGCGACGGCGACACCCTGCTGGTGAAGGTCGACCAGACCGGCGCGGCCTGCCACACCGGCGACCGGACCTGCTTCGACGCCGACGTCCTCCCGCTCTCCTGACCCACCCCGACCACAGCCGACTCCAGAATCCAGAAGGTGCCGCCCCGCATGGACCTCGAAGCCTTCCGCAAGCTCGCCGTCGACACCCGGGTCATCCCCGTCACCCGCAGGCTCCTCGCGGACGGCCTCACCCCGATCGGCCTGTACCGCAGCCTCGCCGAGGAGCGGCCCGGCACCTTCCTGCTGGAGTCCGCCGAGCAGGGCAACTGGTCGCGCTACTCCTTCGTGGGCGTGCACAGCGCCGCCGCGCTGACCGTCGACCCCGACGGCGGCGCCCGCTGGCTGGGCACCCCGCCGGTCGGCATCCCGACCGGTGGCGACCCGCTGGAGGTGCTGCGGGCCGCCCTGGAGGCGCTGCACACCCCGCGGCGCGCCGACGACGGCCTGCCGCCGCTGACCGGCGGCCTGGTCGGCTACCTCGGGTACGACGTCGTCCGCCGCCTGGAGAAGCTGCCGGACCTGAACCCGGACGACCTCGGGCTCCCCGAGCTGACCATGCTGCTGGCCACCGACCTCGCGGTGCTCGACCACTCCGACGGCACGGTGCTGCTGATCGCCAACGCCGTCAACCACAACGACCTGGCGAGCGGCGTGGACGAGGCGTACGCGGACGCGGTGGCGCGCCTGGACGCGATGGAGGCCGGCCTGTTGAAGCCGGTCGACCCGGGCCTGGCGACCTTCACCCCGGCCGGCCCGGGGGAGGTGCACTCGCCGTTCGGCGGGGCGCCGTACCGGGCCGCGGTGGAGGAGGTCAAGGAGCGGATCCGGGCCGGCGAGGCCTTCCAGGTGGTGCCCTCGCAGCGCTTCGAGGCGCCCTGCCCGGCCTCCGCCCTGGACGTCTACCGCGTGCTGCGCACCACCAACCCGAGCCCGTACATGTACCTGTTCCGCTTCCCCGGTCCGGACGGCGGCGCCGAGGGCGGCTTCGACGTGGTCGGCTCCAGCCCGGAGGCGCTGGTCAAGGTCACCGAGGGGGAGGCGATGCTGCACCCGATCGCCGGCACCCGGCACCGCGGCGCGACCCCGCACGAGGACGCGGCGCTGGCCGCCGAGCTGCTCGCCGACCCCAAGGAGCGGGCCGAGCACCTGATGCTGGTCGACCTGGGCCGCAACGACCTGGGGCGGGTCTGCGAGCCGGGCAGCGTCGAGGTGGTCGACTTCATGCAGATCGAGCGCTACAGCCACGTGATGCACATCGTCTCGACGGTGACCGGCAAGGTCGCCCCCGGGCGCAGCGCCTTCGACGTGCTGACGGCCTGCTTCCCGGCGGGCACCCTGTCCGGCGCGCCCAAGCCGCGGGCGATGCGGATCATCGAGGAGCTGGAGCCCACCCGCCGCGGCCTGTACGGCGGCTGCGTCGGCTACCTGGACTTCGCCGGGGACTCCGACACCGCGATCGCGATCCGCACCGCGGTGCTGCGCGACGGCACCGCGTACGTGCAGGCGGGCGCCGGCGTGGTCGCCGACTCGGACCCGCACGGCGAGGACACCGAGTGCCGCAACAAGGCGGCCGCCGTGCTGCGGGCCGTCGCCACCGCCAATACGCTGCGGAGGCCGGAACTGTCCTGAGGCGTGAGGAGGCGGCCGGATGCCCGAGCTGCCGTACGACGAGCTGCGCTGGGAGGCCGTGTTCGGCGCGGCCGTCCAGATCCGGGGCGAACTCGGGGGCCGGGGACGGGTGTTGTCCAGCGTCCTGATCGACTTCCCGGCCGCGCACGGCCCGCTCGCCCCGGACCTGGTGGTCCTCGCCGCAGGCGCCGTCCACAACGCCCGGGGCCGGTACGCGGCCGCCGCGGCCGAGGTGGTGCTGGAGGTGGCCCACCCCGGCCGCGACCACGCCTGGGCGCGGGCCTGCGCGGAGAGCGGCGTGCCGCTGTACGTGGTGGTCGACCCGGCGGCCGCCGCCTGCACCGTGCACACCGCGCCGTCCCCCGGCGGGGTGTACCGGGAGGCCGAACGGGTGCCCTTCGGCAACGACCTGTTCCTGCCGCTGGGCGGGCGCACGGTGGTGCTGCGCACGGACGAGTTCCCCACCCCGGGTACGGCGCGGGGCGTGGCCCGGGGGATAGTGGACGGGTGACCGCTGCAGACCAGACCCCCGCCCCCGCCGCTCCCGCCCCGTCCGGGGCAGGCCGCCGCACGCTCGGCGTGATGCTGCTGCTGACCGTGCTGAGCGCCGTGCTGGTGCTTACCGCGGCCGGGCGGACCTGGGCCGAGGGCCGGGCCGGCACCCTGGACGTGTCCGTCACCGGCGGCAAGATCTCCGAACTGCCCGGCGGGCTGGCCCTGGTGGGCCTGGCCGCGGCCGTCGCGGTGTTCGCGGTGCGCGGCGCGGGCCGGCTCGCGGTCGGCGCGCTGACCCTGCTGGCCGGGCTGGGCGCGGCCGCCGCCTCGGTGGCCGGGGCCTCGGACACCGCCGCGCTGGACAGCGCCGCCTCCGGCAAGCTGGCGCTGGCCGGCTCCACCGCCACCGAGGTGTCGCACACCGGCTGGCCCTGGGTCGCGCTGGCCGGCGGACTGCTGCTCGCCGTGGCCGGGCTGATCACCCTGCGCCACGGCCGCGGCTGGCCGGCCATGGGCAGCCGCTACGAGGCGCCGACCCGCAAGGCCCCGGCGAAGGCCGACACCCCCGGTGACCTGTGGAAGGCCCTGGACCGCGGCGAGGACCCGACCGCCGGGTAGCGCCCGCCTCCGGGTAGCGTCCGCCTCCGCGCGGCGCCCGCTGCTGTGCGGCGCCCGCCGTGGTGTGACGCGATAGACGGGCCACCCGCTTTGGGGGGCCGGTGTGTGGCCCGGCACAATGGGAACCGTCAACCCGCCGGCGGCCCCGCAGGCCCGGCCGGGCCCCGAGAGCCTAGGAGCACCATCGATGTCAGCAGCAGCACACGGCCACAACCCCGCCGCCTGGACCGGCGTCGTCATCTCCTTCGTCGGCTTCGGCATCGCGGGCGTCGCGATGATCCTGCCGTCGCCGCTGCTCGTCTGGGCCGGTCTGGCGGTCGTCCTGGTGGGCGGCATCGTCGGCAAGGCCATGTCGATGGCCGGCATGGGCAAGCAGGCCAGCACCAACGTCTACAAGTCGGTCGCGGAGCAGCACGCCGCCCGTCGGGCGGCCGTCGAGGCCCGCGAGGCCGTCGCCGCCTGACCAGCGGGTATTCGCACAACCGAACGGCGGGCGCGCCACGCCCGCCGTTTCGTTCCGTCCGGGCCCGGCGCGGGCACAATCGGGGCGTGAACGCCGCCCCCACCACCCCCGCCCCGCCGCCCGTGCTGCGCCGGACGGTCCCGCCGCTGGCCGCGCTGGCGGCGGTGGCCGTTCCCGCCGGGTACGTCGCGGCGGTGGACCCGAACGCCCCCGGGCACTACCCCGACTGCCCCTTCCTGGCCGCGACCGGCTGGTGGTGCCCCGGCTGCGGGGGCCTGCGCTGCGTCCACGCGCTGGCCCACGGGGACCTGACCGGCGCGCTGCACGACAACGCGGTGGCCGTCCTGCTGTTCACGGTGCTGGCGCTGCTCTGGCTGCGCTGGGCCTGGGCGGCGCTGACCGGCGGGCCGCCGGTGCGGGTCTCGGTGGGAGGTCGGCGCTGGGCGCTGATCGGCCTGCTGGTGCTGGTGTTCGCGGTGGTGCGGAACCTGCCGGTGGGCGCCGGGCTGGCTCCGCCGGTGGTCTGAGCCGGGCCCGGCGGGCCGGCGCCGACCCGGGGCCGGCCCGGCCCCGGCCGGTGGAGAGCCGGTGAAGCCGCAGCTGAGAGCCGTACCGGGGAGTGTCCCGTTCCGCGAGACGCGGGCCGGGCGGATGCGCTGTGCGCACCCGGGTGCCGATACCATCGAAGGGCCGACGGGCTCCTGCCCGTCCGGCTCGCGCTGGCGAACCAGCAGAAATGATGGGGGCTCCTGAGTGAGTGTGCTCGACTCGATCATCGAAGGGGTCCGCGAGGACCTCGCCGAGCGGCAGGCCCGGGTCTCCCTGGACGAGCTCAAGGCGCTCGCGGCCAAGGCCCCGGAGGCCAAGGACGGCGTCGCCGCCCTCAAGGGCGACGGGATCCGGGTGATCTGCGAGGTCAAGCGCTCCAGCCCGTCCAAGGGCGCGTTGGCCTCGATCGCCGACCCGGCGGCCCTGGCCCGCGACTACGCGGCCGGCGGTGCCGCGGCGATCAGCGTGCTGACCGAGCAGCGCCGCTTCGGCGGGTCGCTCGCCGACCTGGACGCCGTCCGCGCCGAGGTGGACACCCCGCTGCTGCGCAAGGACTTCATCGTCACCGCCTACCAGCTGTGGGAGGCCCGCGCCCACGGCGCCGACCTCGCGCTGCTGATCGTCGCCGCCCTCGACCAGCCGGCCCTGGTGTCGCTGATCGAGCGCGCCGAGTCGATCGGCCTCACCCCGCTGGTCGAGGTGCACGACGAGGAGGAGATCAGGCGCGCGGTGGACGCCGGGGCGCGGATCATCGGCGTCAACGCCCGCAACCTGAAGACCCTCGAAGTGGACCGCAACACCTTCGAGAACGTCGCCCACGCCATTCCGGACGGCATCGTCAAGATCGCCGAGTCCGGCGTGCGCGGCCCGCTGGACGTGATCAGCTACGCCAACCTGGGCGCCGACGCGGTGCTGGTCGGCGAGTCCCTGGTGACCGGCAAGGACCCGCGGGCCGCGGTCGCCGACCTGGTCGCGGCCGGTGCCCACCCCGCCGTCCGGCACAAGGACTGACACCGCCCCGATGAAGATCGCCACCCGACTCGCCCCCGGCTGCCGCCCGCGCGGCTGCCGCGCGCCCGCACGCCGGGTGCTGGGGCGTCGGGTGCGGTACGTGATCGGGTGCGAGCCCGGTCAGGTACCCGGACGGCGATGGCGCACGACGCGCGGCTGAACCAGCCGAACCAGACGTCACCGTCATCCATCTCCGTCAAGGGAAACCACATGTCCGAGAAGGACTACCTGCCCGGCGCCCAGGTGCCGGACGCCCGCGGCTACTTCGGCGCGTACGGCGGCCGCTTCATCCCCGAGGCGCTGGTCGCCGCGGTCGAGCAGGTCGCCGAGGAGTACGAGAAGGCCAAGACCGACCCGGCCTTCACCGCCGAGCTGGACGGGCTGCTCAAGGACTACACCGGGCGCCCGAGCCCGCTGACCGACGTGCACCGCTTCTCCGCCGAGGCGGGCGGCGCGCGGATCCTGCTCAAGCGCGAGGACCTCAACCACACCGGCTCGCACAAGATCAACAACGTGCTGGGCCAGGCCCTGCTCACCCGGCGGATGGGCAAGACCCGGATCATCGCCGAGACCGGCGCCGGCCAGCACGGGGTGGCCACCGCCACCGCCTGCGCCCTGTTCGGCTTCGACTGCACCATCTACATGGGCGAGGTCGACACCGAGCGCCAGGCGCTCAACGTCGCCCGGATGCGGATGCTCGGGGCCGAGGTCGTCGCCGTCAAGTCCGGCTCGCGGACGCTCAAGGACGCCATCAACGAGGCCTTCCGCGACTGGGTCGCCAACGTCGACTCCACCCACTACCTGTTCGGGACGGTCGCCGGGCCGCACCCCTTCCCGATGATGGTCCGCGACTTCCACCGGGTCATCGGCGTCGAGGCGCGCCAGCAGGTGCTGGACCGGACCGGGCGGCTGCCCGACGCGGTCGTGGCCTGCGTCGGCGGCGGCTCCAACGCGATGGGCATCTTCCACGAGTTCATCCCGGACGCCGGCGTGCGGCTGATCGGCTGCGAGGCGGCCGGCGAGGGCGCCGACACCCCCCGCCACGCGGCCACCCTGACCAAGGGCGACCCCGGCGTGCTGCACGGCTCCCGGACGTACGTCCTCCAGGACGAGGACGGGCAGACCATCGAGTCGCACTCCATCTCGGCCGGGCTGGACTACCCCGGCGTCGGGCCGGAGCACGCCTGGCTCAAGGACACCGGGCGGGCCGAGTACCGGCCGGTCACCGACGACGCGGCGATGCAGGCGCTGCGGCTGCTCTCCCGCACCGAGGGGATCATCCCGGCCATCGAGAGCGCCCACGCGCTGGCCGGCGCGCTGGAGCTGGGCCGCGAACTCGGACCGGAGGCGACCATCCTGGTCTCGCTCTCCGGGCGCGGCGACAAGGACATGCACACCGCGGCCCAGTACTTCGGGCTGTACGACGCGCCGGCCGGTTCCGGCGAAGCGGCCGGCGGCGCGGCCGAGGGGGGTAAGTGATCATGGCTTCGAAGCTGAGCACCGTGCTGGCGGCGGCCAAGGCCGAGGACCGGGCCGCGCTGATCGGGTACCTCCCGGCCGGGTTCCCCACGGTCGACGGCGGGATCCGGGCGGTCGACGCGCTGATCGAGGGCGGCTGCGACGTCGTCGAGATCGGACTGCCGCACTCCGACCCGGTCCTGGACGGGGCCGTGATCCAGACCGCGGACGACATCGCGCTGCGGGGCGGGGTGCGGATCAAGGACGTGCTGCGGACCGTCCAGGAGGCGGCCGCCGCCCACCCGGGGACGGCGGTGCTGGTGATGACCTACTGGAACCCGGTCGACCGGTACGGGGTGGCGCGCTTCGCGGCCGACCTGGCCGCCGCGGGCGGGGCGGGGTGCATCCTGCCGGACCTCCCGGTGGAGGAGTCCGAGGAGTGGCGCAAGGCGGCGGACGAGCACGGGCTGGACACCGTGTTCGTGGTCGCGCCGAGCAGCAAGGACGCGCGGCTGGCGGAGGTCACGGCGGCCGGGAGCGGCTTCGTCTACGCGGCCGCCGTCATGGGGGTGACCGGGACGCGGTCGGCGGTGGGCTCGCTGGCCGAGGACCTGGTCGCCCGGACCCGGGCCACCACCGACCTGCCGGTCTGCGTCGGGCTCGGCGTCTCCGACGCCGTGCAGGCGGCCGAGGTCGCCCGGTTCGCGGACGGGGTGATCGTCGGCTCCGCGTTCGTGAAGCGGATCCTGGAGGCCGGTGCGGACGAGGCCGCCGGACTGGCCGCGGTCCGCGCGCTGGCCGGGGAGCTGGCGCAGGGCGTGCGCAGGCGCTGACCCGCCGCAGCAGTCGTCGGGGGGGGGGGGCGGGCGCCCTCGCGCGGGGTGGGGCCGGGCGCTGGCTGCGCCG
>NZ_JBHYGR010000074.1:8951-34280 GCF_042738155.1 Kitasatospora sp. NPDC059088
GGGGGGGTGTGGGCGGGGGGGGCGCGGCGGGGCGCCCCCCCCCCCCGCGGGGGGGGGCGCCCCCCCCCCCCCCCCGCGGGGGGGGGGGGCCCCCCCGGCTTTTCCGTCGGCGTCAGCGGCGCGGCGGCCCCGAACGGGTGAAGAGCGCGGGCGACACGCATCAGGCGGGGTTGACCGGCGTTGAGTGGAGGGACGAGTGCACGAACCACGTCTACGGGGGTGGCCGGGCTAGCGAAGGGGTGAGCGGGTGGCTGGGCTTCATCGGGCCGTGCTGCTGCGGGCGGCGGCGGCCGCGCTGGCTCTGGGGGCCGCGGTCGGCGCGCACACCGAGGTGGGGCAGGCCCTGGCCAAGCGGGGGGCGGAGCGGGCCGAGCGGGAGGCGGTGGCCTGTGCGGAGGCGGCGCGCTGGGACGCGGCGGAGCGGGCCGCGCGGGGGCGGCACGAGGGGCGGCCGGAGCTGTTCGACCCGGGGCGGATGCAGGGGTGCCGGTGACGTAGGGGTGTTCGAGGGAATCGGACGGAACGTCACTCGTCCGGCTTAATTCGTGAATCCGGAGGAACCGGTCTTCATCCCTTACGGTTCGTCAGGAAGTGAACGAGTTTCCCGAGGGGGGTTCCCTGATGGCGGGGCCGGCAGTGCAGTCCGGTGGCTCCGCGCCCGCGCCGCGGCGGGTGCCGGTCCGGAGCGAGTGGATCGGTACGGCCGCGCGGCTCGGCCTGGCCGTGGTCTGGGGGTGGGCCGGGCTGGCGAAGATCGCCGACCCGGCGGAGGCGGCCCAGGCGGTGCGGGCGTACGAGATCCTGCCCGAGGGCCTGGTCAAACCGATCGGCTACGGGCTGCCCTTCCTGGAGCTGGCGCTCGCCCTGCTGCTGGTGATCGGCCTCGGCGTCCGCCTGCTCGCCGGGGTGTCGGCGCTGCTGCTGCTCGCCTTCATCGCCGGGATCGCCTCGGCCTGGGCGCGCGGGATCTCGATCGACTGCGGCTGCTTCGGCGGCGGAGGGCACGTCGACGCCTCGCAGACCGAGTACCTGCAGGAGATCCTCCGCGACACCGGCTTCCTGCTGCTGGCCGGGTTCCTGCTGTGGCGGCCCCGCACCCGGCTCTCGGCCGACGGCTGGTTGGCGAGCTGACCCGTCCGGCCATTCCCATCCCCGCACCCGACGAAGGCCCCCAGACCGTGGATGTCAAGGCAATGAGCGAGAAGAACCGAGAAGGCAAGCGCACCGCCCGCGAGCGGATGCTGGAGCAGCGGGCGGCCGAGGAGGCCGGCTCGCGGCGCAGGAAGAAGCTGGTCGTCGGCGGAGCGGTGCTCGTGGTGATCGCCGCCGCGGTCGTCACCGGCGTGCTGGTGCAGAACCAGCGCTCCAAGCCGGAGACCCCGACCGCCGCCCCGGCCGGGACGATCGGTGACAAGAACCTGGTCATCCCGGTCGGCGCGAGCAACGCGCCGTCGGTGCTCACCGTGTACGAGGACCCGCGCTGCCCGGCCTGCGGGATCTTCGAGCGCGAGTTCTCGGCGACCATCGACCAGCTCGAGGACGCCGGGAAGATCTACACCAACGCCCACGTGGTGTCGTTCATCGACCGCGCGGTGCCGGGCAAGGGCTCGAAGAACGGGGCCAACGCCCTGGCCTGTGCCCAGGACGCCGGGCACTTCCGGGACTACCACGACGTGCTCTACCGCAACCAGCCGGACGAGACCAACGACGCCTTCGGGAACAAGGCGGTGCTGCTCAACCTGGCCAAGCAGGTGGGGGGGCTGGACACGCCGGAGTTCCAGGCCTGCGTCAACGACAACAAGTACGGCGGATGGGTGTCGGCGGTGCAGCAGGACTTCGACAAGTCCAGCTACAAGTCCACCCCGACGGTGCTGCTCAACGGCCAGCCGATCTACCCGAAGAACGGCAACGAGGAGATCACCCCGGCGAACCTGGTGAAGTGGGTGGACGCCGCCAACCAGGGCAAGCAGCTCGGGACGGCGGGCACGAACGGTCAGACCCCGGCGCCCACCGCCGCCGCCTCGGAGGCCAACAACCCCTCGCCGTCGGCCGGCTGAGCGCGTCCGGCCGCCGCCCCCTCCCGATGCGGGAGGGGGCGGCGGCGTTCGTTGTTCGGTATCTGTGACCCCGGGGGTGTCGGATGGGGCCGCCGGACCCTGTAGCGTCGGAACTGCCATGGATATCGCCTACATTCCCAGCCCGTCGCGGGGGGTCCTGTACCTCGGACCGATCCCGCTGCGCGCCTACGCCTTCTGCATCATCCTCGGGGTCGTCGCGGCCGTCTGGCTCGGCAGCAAGCGCTGGGTCGCCCGGGGCGGTGCCAAGCACACCGTCGGTGACATCGCCGTGTGGGCCGTGCCCTTCGGCCTCGTCGGCGGCCGGCTGTACCACGTGATCACCGACCACCAGCTCTACTTCGGCGAGGGGAAGAACCCCTGGAACGCCTTCAAGATCTGGGAGGGCGGCCTCGGCATCTGGGGCGCGGTCGCGCTCGGCGCGGTCGGCGCCTGGATCGGCTGCCGCCGCCGGGGCGTGCCGCTGCCCGCCTACGCCGACGCCATCGCGCCGGGCATCGTGCTCGCCCAGGCGATGGGCCGCTGGGGCAACTACTTCAACCAGGAGCTGTACGGGCGGGCCACCACGCTGCCGTGGGGCCTGGAGATCCACAAGACGCTGCCCGACGGCGAGGTCGTGAACGGGGTCTTCCACCCGACCTTCCTGTACGAGTCGATCTGGGACGTGGCCGTCGCGCTGCTGGTGATCTGGGCGGACCGGCGCTGGCGGCTGGGCCACGGCCGGGCCTTCGCGCTGTACGTCGCCGCGTACACGGTGGGCCGGTTCTGGACCGAGTGGCTGCGGATCGACGAGGCGCACGTCTACTTCGGCCTGCGGCTGAACGACTGGACCTCGATCGTGGTGTTCATCGGCGCCGTCGTGTACTTCGTGGTCGTCGGGAAGAAGCGGCCCGGCCGGGAGGACCCGGCGAGCATCGACCCGGCGGCGCACGCCGAGGCCCAGGAGAAGGACGCGGCCCAGGAGGAGGACGCGGCGCCGAAGAAGGCGGAGGCGGCCGTTCCGAAGCCGAGCGAGACGGTGGACGGGGAGAAGCCGTCTCGACTGCTGGACGAAAAGGCGGCGGCCGAACCGGCCGACGAGGGCGCCGAGAAGGCCGGCAAGGACGCCAAGAACCCGATCTGACCAGGGACTTCCCCGCAACTGAGGCCACCCTTGCGAAGGGTGGCCTCAGTGCTGTTCGGACAGCCTTACTTTGCTGGAAATGCGCAGGTCAACGGGGCTACGGTCAGGTCGACGAACGAAAGACGGAGGGGAAGTACCGTGACTGCGAGCACCCTGGAAGCCGAGCCCGCCCAGCACCCGCGGATACCCGCGGCCGACCACCACCGGGACGTCAACGGCGGCTGGCTGCGGCCCGCGGTGTTCGGGGCGGTGGACGGCCTGGTGTCGAACTTCGCGCTGATGACCGGTGTGGTCGGCGGCGCGGCCTCCAGCAGCACGGTGATCCTCACCGGCCTGGCGGGCCTGGCGGCCGGCGCCTGCTCGATGGCGGCGGGGGAGTACACCTCGGTGGCCTCCCAGCGGGAGCTGGTGCAGGCCGAGATCGAGGCCGAGCGGCTGGAGCTGAGCCGCAACCCGCACGGCGAGCTGGCCGAGCTGGCGCAGGTGTACGTCTCGCGCGGGGTGGACCCGGAGCTCGCCCACGAGGTGGCCCGGCAGCTGTCCCGGGACCCGGAGCTGGCGCTGGAGGTGCACGCCCGGGAGGAGCTGGGGATCGACCCCAACGACCTGCCCTCCCCGCTGGTCGCGGCCGGCTCGTCCTTCCTGTGCTTCGCGCTGGGCGCGCTGCTGCCGCTGCTGCCGTACCTGCTGGGGGCGACCACGCTGCTGCCGGCGATGCTCCTGGCGGGGCTGGGGCTGTTCCTGTGCGGCGCGGTGGTGGCCCGGGTGACGGCGCGCAGCTGGTGGTTCAGCGGGCTGCGGCAGCTGGTGCTGGGCGGGGCCGCGGCCGGGGTGACGTACCTGCTGGGGTGGCTGATCGGCGGGCACGTCGGCTAGGGCCTGTCCGGCGGATCTTGGCAGATCAGCGCGCGGCGTTGGGCGCCCGGCTGGGCGTGCGCCCGAGTCGGCCTCGTACTGGACGTACTTGGGCGATTCGGGCGTGCGTCCAGGCGGGATGCCCGGCGTCGCGCGCCTGGCAAGATCCGCCGGACAGGCCCTAGGGCCGACGCGGTGGTGCACGGCGGCAGGGCTGCATGACTATGCCGGGCAGTGGGTGACGTTTCACACATGGACGTCGCGCGCTGCCCGGCATCGTCTCATCATCCGGGCCTCTGAGCCGCGGATTCGCATCCGGGGAGCCCGGTCCCGGGATGGATTCCCAGGCGGTCAAGATCGGCTCGTGTGGCGATCCGGTTTCGCCCCTGTTTCAGGCCGGGGGCGGCCGGGCACAATCGTCGGGACGTGCACTGTGGCACGTCCTCTTCTCCGGCCCCCTGACCTGCGCGTCCGTCCGCCATATGGACGGGATATTCCGCTTCTCGGGATCCTGGGCATCATGTAACTTGCACGACATCGATTCACCGCATCAGGGCCAACGTCGTCCCTACTTGCACCAACTTGCCGAAAGACGACGACGGGAGAGCCGATGCTGTCTGCATCCATGCACTCCGCCAACGAGCCCCAGGCCGGCGCCGCCCGCCAGCCGTACGCGCTCGTGCCGGATGCGCGACCTGCTGCTCAGGGCCTGTACGACCCGCGGAACGAGCACGACGCCTGCGGCGTCGGTTTCGTCGCCACGCTGACCGGCATCGCCGACCACACCATCGTCGAGCAGGCGCTGAACGTCCTGCGCAACCTGGAGCACCGGGGCGCCACCGGCGCCGAGCCGGACTCCGGTGACGGCGCGGGCATCCTGACCCAGGTCCCGGACGCGTTCCTGCGCGGCAAGGTCGACTTCGAGCTCCCGGCCGCCGGCTCCTACGCGGTGGGCATCGCCTTCCTCCCGGACGAGGACGAGGCCGCCGGTGCCGCCGTCGCGCGGATCGAGGCCATCGCGGCCGAGGAGGACCTGACCGTCCTCGGCTGGCGCGACGTGCCGGTCACCCCGGACCTGCTCGGCGCCACCGCGCGCAGCGTGATGCCGCGCTTCCGGCAGGTCTTTCTCGCGTCAGCGCCTGTTGGACAGAGCCTGGCCCGGGAGGGCCGGTCGGGGATCGAGCTGGACCGCGTCGCCTTCGTCGTCCGCAAGCGGGCCGAGCGCGAGGCCGGGGTGTACTTCCCGTCGCTGTCCGCCCGCACCATCGTCTACAAGGGCATGCTGACCACCGGCCAGCTGGAGCCCTTCTTCCCCGACCTGTCGGACCGCGGCTACGCGTCCGCCATCGGCCTGGTGCACTCGCGGTTCTCCACCAACACCTTCCCGAGCTGGCCGCTCGCCCACCCGTACCGCTTCGTCGCGCACAACGGCGAGATCAACACGGTGAAGGGCAACCGCAACTGGATGCGGGCCCGGGAGTCGCAGCTCGCGACGGACCTGATCCCAGGGGACCTGTCGCGGATCTTCCCGATCTGCACGCCGGACCACTCGGACTCCGCGTCCTTCGACGAGGTCCTGGAACTGCTGCACCTCGGCGGCCGCTCGCTGCCGCACTCGGTGCTGATGATGATCCCGGAGGCGTGGGAGAACCACGCCACCATGGAGCCGGCCCGCCGCGCCTTCTACCAGTACCACTCCAACCTGATGGAGCCCTGGGACGGCCCGGCCTGCGTCACCTTCACCGACGGCACCCAGATCGGCGCCGTGCTCGACCGCAACGGCCTGCGCCCGGCCCGCTACTGGATCACCGAGGACGGCCTGGTCGTCCTCTCCTCCGAGGTCGGCGTGCTCGACATCGACCAGGAGAAGGTCACCCGGAAGGGCCGCCTCCAGCCCGGCCGGATGTTCCTGGTGGACACCGTCCAGGGCCGGATCGTCGAGGACGAGGAGATCAAGTCCGCCCTCGCCGCCGAGCACCCCTACCAGGAGTGGGTCGGCGCCGGGCAGATCCAGCTCGCCAAGCTGCCCGAGCGCGAGCACATCGCCCACACCCACGCCTCCGTCACCCGCCGCCAGCAGACCTTCGGCTACACCGAGGAGGAGCTGCGCGTCATCCTGGCGCCGATGGCCAGGACCGGCGCCGAGGCGCTCGGCTCGATGGGCACCGACTCGCCGATCGCCGCCCTGAGCGAGAAGCCGCGGCTGCTCTTCGACTACTTCGTGCAGCTCTTCGCTCAGGTCACCAACCCGCCGCTGGACGCCATCCGCGAGGAGCTCGTCACCTCGCTGCTGTCCAACCTCGGCCCCGAGGGCAACCTGCTGGTCGCCGAGTCCGCCTCCTGCCGCTCCGTCGGCATCACCTTCCCGGTGATCGACAACGACGAGCTGGCCAAGCTGGTCCACGTCAACGCCGACGGCGACCAGCCCGGCCTGAAGGCCGTCACCCTGTCCGGCCTGTACAAGGTCGCCAGCGGGGGAGCGGGCCTGGCCGCGCGGCTGGCGGAGATCGCCGCCGAGGCCGACGCCGCGATCGCCGACGGTGCCCGGATCATCGTGCTCTCCGACCGGCACTCCGACGCCGAGCACGCCCCGATCCCCTCGCTGCTGCTCACCTCCGCGATCCACCACCACCTGATCCGCACCAAGCAGCGCACCCAGGTGTCGCTGCTGGTCGAGGCCGGTGACGTGCGCGAGGTGCACCACGTCGCGCTGCTGATCGGCTACGGCGCCGGGGCCGTCAACCCCTACCTGGCGATGGAGTCGGTCGAGGACCTGGTCGCGCAGGGCGTCTTCATCCAGGGCGTCGAGGCCGAGAAGGCGATCAAGAACCTGATCAAGGCGCTCGGCAAGGGCGTGCTCAAGGTGATGTCCAAGATGGGCATCTCCACCGTCGCCTCCTACCGCGGCGCCCAGGTCTTCGAGGCCATCGGCCTCTCCCAGGGCCTGGTCGACGCCTACTTCGCCGGCACCACCAGCAAGCTCGGCGGCATCGGGCTGGAGGAGGTCGCCAAGGAGACCGCCGCCCGGCACGCCAAGGCGTACCCGGCCTCCGGCATCCCGGCCGCGCACCGCGCGCTGGACATCGGCGGCGAGTACCAGTGGCGCCGCGAGGGCGAGCCCCACCTGTTCGACCCGGACACCGTCTTCCGGCTCCAGCACTCCACCCGCAACCGCCGCTACGACATCTTCAAGCAGTACACGGACCGGGTGAACGAGCAGTCCGAGCGGCTGATGACGCTGCGCGGCCTGTTCCAGCTGGACGGCCTCGACCGGGAGCCGATCCCGGTGGAGGAGGTCGAGCCGGTCTCCGAGATCGTCAAGCGCTTCTCCACCGGCGCGATGTCGTACGGCTCCATCTCGCTGGAGGCCCACGAGACCCTCGCCATCGCGATGAACCGCCTCGGCGGCAAGTCCAACACCGGCGAGGGCGGCGAGGACCCGGACCGCCTGTACGACCCCGAGCGCCGCTCGGCGATCAAGCAGGTCGCCTCCGGCCGCTTCGGCGTCACCTCCGAGTACCTGGTCAACGCCGACGACATCCAGATCAAGATGGCCCAGGGCGCCAAGCCCGGCGAGGGCGGCCAGCTGCCCGGCCACAAGGTCTACCCGTGGGTCGCCAGGACCCGGCACTCCACCCCGGGCGTCGGCCTGATCTCGCCGCCGCCGCACCACGACATCTACTCGATCGAGGACCTGGCCCAGCTGATCCACGACCTCAAGAACGCCAACCCGGCGGCCCGCATCCACGTGAAGCTGGTCTCCGAGGTCGGCGTGGGAACGGTCGCGGCCGGCGTCTCCAAGGCGCACGCCGACGTGGTGCTGGTCTCCGGCCACGACGGCGGCACCGGCGCCTCGCCGCTCACCTCGCTCAAGCACGCCGGCGGCCCCTGGGAGCTCGGCCTCGCCGAGACCCAGCAGACGCTGCTGCTGAACGGGCTGCGCGACCGCATCGTCGTCCAGACCGACGGCCAGTTGAAGACCGGCCGCGACGTGGTCATCGCCGCGCTGCTCGGCGCCGAGGAGTTCGGCTTCGCCACCGCCCCGCTGGTCGTCTCCGGCTGCATCATGATGCGCGTCTGCCACCTGGACACCTGCCCGGTCGGCGTCGCCACCCAGAACCCGGTGCTGCGCGAGCGCTTCTCCGGCAAGCCCGAATTCGTGGTCAACTTCTTCGAGTTCATCGCCGAGGAGGTCCGGGAGATCCTGGCCTCGCTGGGCTTCCGCTCGATCGAGGAGGCCGTCGGCCGCGCCGAGCACATCAACGCCCAGGCCGCCGTGGACCACTGGAAGGCCGCCGGGCTCGACCTGGCCCCGCTCTTCCACGTGCCCGAGCTGCCCGAGGGCGCCGCCCGGCACCGCACCACCGAGCAGGACCACGCGCTGGACAAGGCCCTGGACAACCAGCTGATCACGCTGGCCGAGGACGCCCTGGAGCGCGGCGAGTCGGTGCGGATCCAGCTGCCGGTCCGCAACGTCAACCGCACCGTCGGCACCATGCTCGGCCACCAGGTGACCAAGCGGTACCGCGGCGAGGGCCTGCCGGAGGGGACCATCGACGTCACCCTCACCGGCTCCGCCGGACAGTCCTTCGGCGCCTTCGTGCCGAAGGGGATCACCCTGCGGCTGGAGGGCGACGCCAACGACTACGTGGGCAAGGGGCTCTCGGGCGGCGTGGTCGTCGTCCGCCCGGCCCGCGAGGCCGCGGCCATCGGCAACGACGCCCAGAACCACGTCATCGCCGGGAACACCATCGGCTACGGCGCCACCTCCGGCCGGATCCACCTGCGCGGCAAGGCCGGTGAGCGCTTCGCCGTCCGCAACTCCGGCGCCACCCTCGTCGTCGAGGGCGTCGGCGACCACGGCCTGGAGTACATGACCGGCGGCCGGGTCGTCATCCTCGGCGAGACCGGACGCAACCTCGCGGCCGGCATGTCCGGCGGTGTCGCGTACGTCCTGGACCTGCGCCCCGCCAACGTCAACGACGGCATGGTGGGCATCGAGGCCCCGACCGCCGCCGACCGCGAATGGCTGCGCGAGACCGTGCAGCAGCACTACGAGGAGACCGGCTCCACCGTCGCCGCCGAGCTCCTGGCCGACTGGGGCAGCGGGGTCTCCCGCTTCTCCACGATCATGCCGACCGACTACAAGGCAGTGCTCGCCGCCAAGGACGCCGCCGAGCGCGACGGTCTCTCCGAGACCGAGACCACTCGCAAGATGATGGAGGCGGCACATGGCTGACCCCAAGGGCTTCCTGACCACGCCCAAGCAGCTGGCGGAGCGCCGCCCGGTCGACGTGCGGATCAAGGACTGGAACGAGGTCTACGTCGAGCGCAGCCTCCTGCCGATCATCACGAAGCAGGCCGGCCGCTGCATGGACTGCGGCATCCCGTTCTGCCACAACGGCTGCCCGCTCGGGAACCTCATCCCCGAGTGGAACGACCTCGCCTACCGCGAGGACTTCACCGGCGCCATCGAGCGGCTGCACGCCACCAACAACTTCCCGGAGTTCACCGGGCGGCTGTGCCCGGCGCCCTGCGAGTCGGCGTGCGTGCTCGGCATCAACCAGGACGCGGTGACCATCAAGAACGTCGAGGTCACCATCATCGACAAGGCCTGGGACCGCGGCGGGGTCACCCCGCAGGTCCCGGAGCGCCTCTCCGGCAAGACCGTCGCCGTCGTCGGCTCCGGCCCGGCCGGCCTGGCCGCCGCCCAGCAGCTCACCCGGGCCGGGCACACCGTGGTGGTGTACGAGCGCGCCGACCGGATCGGCGGACTGCTGCGCTACGGCATCCCCGAGTTCAAGATGGAGAAGCGCCACATCAACCGCCGCATCGAGCAGATGCGGGCCGAGGGCACCCGCTTCCGCACCGGCGTGCACGTCGGCGAGGACATCACCGGGCAGGACCTGCGGTCGCGCTTCGACGCCGTGGTGATCGCCGCCGGCGCCACCACCGCCCGCGACCTGCCGGTGCCCGGACGCGAGCTCAAGGGCGTCCACCAGGCGATGGAGTACCTGCCGCTGGCCAACAAGGTCCAGGAGGGCGACCTCGTCGACTCCCCGATCAGCGCCAAGGGCAAGCACGTGGTCGTCATCGGCGGCGGCGACACCGGCGCCGACTGCGTCGGCACCGCCCACCGCCAGGGCGCCCTCTCCGTCACCCAGCTGGAGATCATGCCGCGCCCCGGCGAGGAGCGGCCCGGCCACCAGCCCTGGCCCACCATGCCGATGACCTACAAGGTCACCTCCGCGCACGAGGAGGGCGGCGAGCGGATCTACTCCGTCAACACCACCCGCTTCACCGGCGACGAGGACGGCAACGTCCAGGAACTGCACCTGGTCGAGGTCGAGTTCAAGGACGGCCGGTTCGAGCCCGTGCCCGGCACCGAGCGGGCCCTGCCGGCCCAGCTGGTCACCCTGGCCATGGGCTTCACCGGGACGGACGTGAAGAACGGCCTGGTCGAGCAGCTCGGCGTCGACCTCGACACACGCGGTAACATTGGCCGCGACGGCCGGTTCGCCACCAATGTCGATGGCGTGTACGTCTGCGGAGACGCCGGCCGTGGCCAGTCACTGATCGTCTGGGCCATCGCGGAAGGCCGTTCGGCCGCCGCCGCGGTGGACAAGCACCTGGGCGGCAAGACCCCGCTTCCCGCCCCGATCCGGCCCACCGACCGCCCCCTGGTGGTCTGACGGCCGACGGTCCGACCGGCCCACCCCGAACCCCCGGCGCCGCATCGCCGGGAGCTCAACCCGCTGCCCCCGCCAGCGTCGCCGGGCCAACGCGGTCTCCTGGCGCCTGCCCTCTTCCCCGACCAGTTGGAGGGCGGGCGCCGTCGCGTTCCCGAAGGTGCTCCCTTCGCGTTCCCGGAGGCGTTCCTCTTCGCGTCCCCGAACGCGTTCCCGAAGGCGTTCCCGAAGGCGTTCCCGAACGCGTTCCCGGGGGGTCGCCGGGGCTTCCCGGCGGGTTCCGCAGCGCGTTCCCAGGCTCCTCTCACCCGAGCCCCGCCGGGGCTCTCACCCACCCCTTACCAGGGCTCCCACCTGCACTCCCACCCGCACCCGCGTGCGTACACCGACGGTCGCCTCACAGCTTTCTCCCAGGCTTCGCACCGCGACCGGAATGCGACCCGGCACGGGCTGTTGTTCGTCAGTGCCAGGTGGCAGACTGCGGCCGACGGCCGGGGGGCTGCACGAGTGCGGAGGTTGACTTCGATGGGCACGACTCAGGCAGGCGGAGGCGCCACCGTACGGCGCCTGCTGCTCGGCAGCCAGCTGCGCAAGCTCCGCGAGACCAGAGGCGTCAGCCGCGAGGAGGCCGGGTACTCGATCCGCGCCTCCGAGTCCAAGATCAGCCGGATGGAACTCGGCCGGGTCGGCTTCAAGGAACGCGACGTCGCCGACCTGCTCACCCTCTACGGCGTCGACGCCGAACAGGAACGGGCCAACGTCCTCGGCCTCGTCCGGGAGGCCAACGCCACCTCCTGGTGGCACGACTACGGCGACGTGCTGCCCGCCTGGTTCCAGAACTACCTCGGCCTGGAAGAGGCCGCCGCCGAGATCCGCAGCTACGAGGTCCAGTTCGTGCACGGGCTGCTGCAGACCGCCGACTACGCCCGCGCCGTCGTCCACGCCGGCTGCCACGGCCTCCGCGACGACGAGGTCGAACGCCGGGTCGAGGTGCGGCGCAAGCGCCAGGACCTGCTCACCGCCGACCACCCGCCGCACCTGTACGCCGTCCTCGACGAGGCCGCGCTGCGCCGCCCCTGGGGCGGGCCCGAGCTGATGCGCGGCCAGCTCGACACCCTCCTCCAGCTCTCCGAACTGCCCAACGTGCGCCTCCAGGTGCGCCCGCTCGGCGGCGCCGCGCTGAGTGCCGAGAGCGGTGCTTTCAGCGTGCTGGGCTTCGCCGAGGCCGAACTCGCCGACGTCGTCTACCTGGAGCAGTTCACCACCGCCCTCTACGTGGACAAGCCCGCCGAGGTCGCCTCGTACCGGCAGGCCATGGACGGACTGGTCGCCGAGAGCCTCGGACCCGAACGGACCCGCGATCTTCTGCTCTCCGTACGCCAAGAGCTTTGACACATCAGTACGATGAGCTCCCATCAGGTCGGGCACGAGAGGGATCAGATGTCGTACTTCTCCGAGTTGGCGCTGCAGTACATCGACGGCGAATGGTGCAGCGGCAGCGGCTCCTGGGACATCGTCGACGTCGACCCCTACACCGGGGACAAGCTGGCCACCATCACCGTGGCCACCGTCGCCGAGGTCGACCGGGCCTACCGCGCCGCCGAGCGCGCCCAGCGCACCTGGGCCGCCACCAACCCCTACCAGCGCCGCCTGGTCTTCGAGCGGGCGCTGCGGCTGCTGGAGGAGCGCGAGGGCGAGATCGTCCGGGCCGTGATGGCCGAACTCGGCGGCACCGCGCTCAAGGCCGGCTTCGAACTCTCCCTGGTCAAGGACGTGCTGCGGGAGTGCCTGCACCTGTCGGTGGCCACCGAGGGCCGGCTGCTGCCCTCGCCCGCCCCCGGCAAGGAGAACCGCCTCTACCGGCTGCCGGTCGGCGTGGTCGGCGTGATCAGCCCGTTCAACTTCCCGCTGTTCCTCGGCCTCAAGGCGATCGGCCCGGCGCTCGCCCTCGGCAACGGCGTGGTGCTCAAGCCGCACCAGGAGACCCCGATCGTCGGCGGCAGCCTGATCGCCAAGCTCTTCGAGGACGCGGGCCTGCCGCCCGGCCTGCTCAACGTCGTCATCACCGACATCGCGGAGATCGGCGACAGCTTCCTGGAGCACCCGGTGCCCAAGGTGATCTCCTTCACCGGCTCCGACCAGATCGGCCGGCACGTCGCCACCGTCGCCGCCGCGCACTTCAAGCGGACGGTGCTGGAACTCGGCGGCAACAGCGCGCTGATCGTCCTGGACGACGCCGACGTCGACTACGCCGTGGACGCCGCCGTGTTCAGCCGCTTCGTCCACCAGGGCCAGGTCTGCATGGCCGCCAACCGGGTGCTGGTGGACCGGCGGGTGCTCGCCGAGTTCACCGAGAAGTTCGTCGCCAAGATCGCCTCGCTGACCGTCGGCGACCCCCGGGACCCGGCCACCCACATCGGCCCGCTGATCAACGCCGTCCAGGCCGACGCCATCAACGCCCAGGTCGACCAGGCCGTCGCCGGCGGCGCCACCGCGCTGCTCCGCGGGGCCACGGCCGGCAGCCTGATGGCGCCCACCGTGCTCACCGGCCTGGCCGAGGACGCGCCCATCCTGCAGCGCGAACTCTTCGGCCCGGTCGTCCTGCTGGTGCCCTTCGACGGCGAGGAGGAGGCCGTCCGGCTGGCCAACCACACGCCCTTCGGGCTCAGCGGCGCGGTGCACACCGCGGACGTCGAGCGCGGGGTGCGGGTCGCCCAGCGGATCGAGACCGGCATGATCCACGTCAACGGCGGGACCATCGCGGACGAGCCCGGGGTGCCCTTCGGCGGGGAGAAGAACTCCGGCCTCGGGCGGCTCAACGGGGAGTACACGGTGGACGCCTTCACCACGGTGAAGTGGATCTCGGTGCAGCACGGGCGGGCGCAGTTCCCGTTCTAGGCGTTCCCGTTCCGTGCGTTCCCGTTCCGTGCGCTCCTGTTCCAGGCGATCCCGTTCCGGGCGGTGCGGGCGCTCACGCGGCCCTGGCCTCCCGGCGGTAGCCGCCGGGGGCCAGGCCGAACTCCCGCTTGAACGCCTTCGCGAAGGCGTACTCCGAGCCGTACCCGGTCCTCGCGGCCACCGCCGTCAGCGGCGCCTCCGACTCGCGCAGCAGCCGGGCGGCGGTGGTCATCCGCCAGCGGGTCAGGTACGCCATCGGGGGCTCGCCCACCAGCGAGGTGAAGCGGCGGGCGAAGGCGGCCCGGGACAGGCCCGCCCGCTCCGCCAAGGACTCCACCGTCCAGGGGGTCGACGGCGCCTCGTGGATGGCCGCCAGGGCCGGCGCCACCGCGGCGTCCCGCAGCGCGGCCGCCCAGCCCGCGGAGTCCGCGGCGGGGCGGTCCTCGAACCAGGCCCGCAGGATGTACAGCAGCAGCGAGTCGATCAGCGCCGGGACGATTCCGGCCGAGCCGATCCGCGGGTTCTCCAGCTCGGCGCCCAACAACTGGACGGCGGCCGCCAGTTCGGGGTGCCGGCCGTGCCGGGTCGGCAGCTGGATCAGGGCCGGCAGCTGGCGGACCATCGGGTGCGGCCGGGCCTGGTCCAGGTGGTAGTTGCCGCACAGCAGGCTGGTGCGGGCGCCGTCCCCGCCGATCGTCACGGTGCCGATCGGCGAGCCGTCCTCCACCCGGCAGGCCCGGGCGTCCACCGGCGGGGTGTCCGGGCTGTCCGCCAGGACGTGGCCCCGGGCGTCCCGCAGGAACACGACGTCCCCCGGGCTGAGCGGCACCGGGGCGCCCCCGATCTCCGGATCCACCGGGACCAGCCAGCAGGTGCCGTACAGCACCACGTGGAAGCCCGCCCCCACCACCGGGGGCAGCCGCAGCGCCCACGGCGCCCGGCCCTCGGTGCGCACGGACGCGGGGTGCGCCGTGCGCATCGACGCCAGTGCCTCGCTCAGGATGTCCACGACCCGCCCCCGGTGTTGTTCGTCGCCACGCCTCAGTCGACGGTCAGGACGACCTTGCCCCGGACGCTACCGGAGCCGACCAGCTCGTGCGCCCGGGCCGCCTCGTCGAGCGGGAACGACGCGGCGACGTGCGGGCGGATCCGGCCCTCGTCCACCAGCGCGGCGAGCGCCTCCAGGGAGGCGTAGTCGGGCTCGACGGAGACGCCCGCGAAGGTCCGCCCGGCGGCCTCGATCTCGGCGGCCAGCCCCAGGTTCCAGTGCTCCATGATGCTGACCAGCGTGCCGCCCGGCTTGAGCACCGCCAGGGCGCGGGTGCCCTCGGAGGAGGAGTCGAGGACGACGTCGACGTCGGAGACGGCCTCGGTGTAGTCAGTGGTCCGGTAGTCGATCACCTCGTCGGCGCCGAGCTCCCGCAGGAAGGCGTGCTTGGGCTCGCTCGCCAGCGCGATCACGTACGCGCCCCGGGCCTTGGCGATCTGCACGGCGAGGTGGCCGACGCCGCCGGCCGCGCGGTGCACCAGCACCCGGTCGCCCTCGCCGACCCCCGCCCGGTCGACCAGGCCCTGCCAGGCGGTCAGCGCGGCCAGCGGCAGCGCGGCGGCCTCGGCGTGGTCCAGGGAGGCGGGCTTGCGGGCCAGTTGGCGGGACGGCGCGGCCACGTACTCGGCGTACGCGCCGGCGGCCCGGGGGAAGAACGGCATCCCGTACACCTCCTCGCCGACCCGGTAGCGGGCGCCGGGGGCGGCCTCCTCGACCACCCCGGAGACGTCCCAGCCCACCGTGAACGACGGCTCGCCGAGCAGCGGGAGCGCCCCGGAGCGCACCGCCAGGTCCACCGGGTTCACCCCGGCCGCCTTCACCCGCACCAGCACCTCGCCGCTGCGCAGCGTCGGACGCTCCACCTCGGCCACCCGCAGGACCTCCGGGCCGCCGAACTCCTTCTGCACGATCGCACGCATCGCCACTCACCCTCGTCCGGTCCACCACCGGCCCCCCGTGGGGCCGTTCTCGATGTGTTCAACGGTAGGGAGACCGGACGAGCGGATGAATATCCCCAAGTCTCGGCTGGATGTCCGATCGTCTCGCCGGAGGAGCGGATCAGACGGGGTAGCGGACGAGGGCGTCGGTGGCGAGCTCGAAGTCGAAGGGGGCAGGGACGGGGACGCGGTCGCCGAACTTGCCGTTCCACTGCTGGTGGTAGCCGCCGTCGGAGGGCTCGGAGTAGAGGGTGATGTCGCCCTCGCGCGGGTCGATCAGGAGGTACAGCGGGATGCCCATCAACGGGTAGTCCCGGACCTTGCCGACGATGTCGTTCTCCGGGTTGGACGGGGAGACGATCTCGACTGCGATGACGGACTGTTCGGCGGGCACCTGGTCGTCGTCGGACTCGGCGGCCGGGAAGGGGAAGTACGTCAGGTCCGGGTTACGCAGTCTGCCGAGGCGGGGGACGGCGAGATTGGTGTTCTCGCTGGGCATCAGGTCGGCCGGGCAGTGCCTGTCGAGTTGCCTGCGGACCAGGAGCAGGTCGAGCTGGTGGAGTGCGCAGGGGCTGGCCGTGATGACGATCGCATTGCCGGACACCTCGACCTTCCAGCCGGAAGGCGGGGTCAGCGTGCCCGCGTAGGAGAGGAGCCGGTGATTCGGTTCGATCACACGGATCATCATCGCAGTTCGCCGGTATGGCGAGGCGCCGCCGGGGCTGGGCCCTGCGGCGCCTCGTGGGGTGTGACTAGAACACCGGCTGGCCGGCGCGGACGAGGCGCCAGGAGTTGGTGAAGAAGTCGGCGGGGTCGATGACGCCCTTGGCCTTGACCCAGGCGATCATGGTGTTGCGGATCTCGTCGGAGTTCGTCCAGACCACCTTGGCGGTGGCGACGTGCGGGAAGTTGCCGCCGCCGTTGGCGCGGTAGTTGTTGACCGCGAACACGAACTGGGCGGTGGGGTCGATCGGCTTGCCCTGGTAGGACAGGTTGACGATCCGGCTGCCCTTGGGCTGGGCGATGTCGATGTCGTAGCTCAGGCCGTAGACCGAGTCGTAGTTGTAGTCCGGGGTGGTCTCGGCGCCGGTCATGGCGTTCTTGTCGACCGGGGCGCCCGGGGCGAGCTGGTAGTAGTACTTGGCCGAGAACTCCAGGTAGTCCTTGAGCTGGGCGCCCGTCAGGACGCGGGCCTCCAGGGTGTTCTCGTAGATGTACAGGCCGGCCGCGTCGCGCAGCTTGACCTGGCCGGCCGGGATCAGCGCGGTGCGGTTGAACGGGGCGGCCTGGGCCAGGACCGGGAGGTTGGCGTACTGCCCGCCCGCCAGCGCGGCCTTGACGGCGTCGGCCTGGACCTTGCCGATCAGGTCGATGATCGGGGTGGCCTTGAACCGGGCCTCGGCGATCGACAGTTCGATCCTGCTGGTGCCGATGTTCTGGTTGACGTACGCGACGGTCTTCCTGTGCTGCTCGAGGATCGCGTTGCTGATCTCCGGGTTCTCCGGCACGGTGTTGGAGTTCAGCACCCGGGAGGAGACCGAGGCGACCTTCCAGTGGCCGTCGACGAACTCGACCTCGAAGTCGAAGCAGCTCAGGCGCTGGCCCCAGCACAGCGGCTCGGAGAGCACGACCGTCTTGCCGGTCTTCTTGTTGACGAGGAGACGCTGGGCGACCTCCTTGTGGGTGTGGCCCACCAGCACCGCGTCGATGTCCGGGACGGTCTGGGCCATCTCGCCGGAGGCGTCCTCGGGCCAGGGCAGCTGGTCGCCGTAGGTGGTCGGCTCGTCGATGCCGGAGTGGGCGGAGACCACGATGACGTCCGCGCCCGCGGCCTTCATCCGGGGCACGTACTTGGCGGCGGTCTCGACGATGCCCGGGAAGACCATCTGCCCGGCCACGTTGGCCTTGTCCCAGATCGCGATGCCGGGGTTGGTGAGGCCGAGGATGCCGACCTTGATCGGGGTGTCCTCGTCCAGCCACACCTCCTTGATCACGTACGGCTTGAAGGCCGGCTTCTCGTTCTTCGCGTGCAGGGCGTTGGCGCCGAGCAGCGGGAACTCCAGCTGGTCCTCGAAGGCCTTCACGGTGGGGATGCCGTAGTTGAACTCGTGGTTGCCGAGCGCGGCGGCGTCGTAGCCCATGAGGTTCATGGCGACGGCCATCGGGTGGTCCGGCACGTTGTCGCCGTCGGTGGCGATCGGCTCGACCCGGGCGTAGTAGTAGGACAGCTGGGTGCCCTGGATGATGTCACCGGAGTCGATGAGCAGGCAGCGGTCCCAGCCCTTCTCCTCGCGGACCTGGTTGGCCAGGGTGGAGATCTTGGCGAGGCCGACCGCGTTGTGGGCCTGGTCGACGTACTCGGCGTCGGTGAAGTAGTCCCAGTTGAGGACCCGGCCGTGCAGGTCGGTGGTGCCCATGACGGTGAAGGCCTGGCGGCGGGGCTGCTTCTTCTTGCCCTTGGCGGCCGCCGTGTCCGGCTCGGCGGCCGCGGCGGCGGGGGCGGCGGCGACGACGGCTCCGCCGGTCAGGGCGGCGCCGGCGGCGGTGGCGGCGGACCGGGTGACGAAGTCACGGCGGTTCAGCGACATGGACGACTCTCCCGAGTGGGGAACGACGGCGGATGGGCCGTCAAGTGGTGTGCGGATGAGGTGCGTGGCGCGTCCGCGAGAGCGGTGACGCGCGTAGAAGGACGCGCGTAGAAGTGTGCCGTGCGAGCCGGGCCGCTGGATAGCCCTCCGACGTTTCCAACAGGTGAGATCTTGGCGACTCGTTCGTGACCGGGATGGGCGGAGAAAGGGGTGGTACCGGGGCGGGACGGTCGAATTCCGGCCACCCCGTTCCCTGCCGACGGCCACCCCTTTCCCCGCCTCCGGGGTTCGCTGCTCCGCCTCCGGGCCGGCCCGTCGGAGGGTCAGCCCAGTTCGGCGGAGAGCTGCTTCACCTCCCGGCCCAGCTCCGCGGCCGGGTCCGGCGCGTCCGGCTCCGCCCACGGCAGCCAGGCCCGGGCCCGCAGGTAACCGTCCACCGCGACCGGCAGCCGGTGCCGGACGATCGGGTCGACCACCGCACCGGGCCCCGCCTCGCGCAGCGCCACCAGCAGGGTGTCCACCCCGGCCGAGGCCGGCAGCGGGACGCTCGCCAGGTAGCCGGTCAGCACCTCCAGCTCGGTGTGCACCGGAACGGGCCGCGGCGGGGTGGGCGGCTCCGGCGGCTCAGGCGGTTCCGGCGGTTCGGGCCGCGCCGTCCGGCCGGGCGCCAGCAGCGCGCCCACCCCGTACAGCCCCGCCACCACCCCCGGCCACCACGACCCGCCCAGGCCCGCGAAGTGCAGCCCCAGCCCGACCGCCCCGCCCCCGCAGCCGGCCAGGTTCCTGGTCGACTCCAGGTAGCCCAGCAGCAGCCGGCCCATCCCGGCGCGGTTACTGGTAGCCACGGATCTCCTCGAACACCCCGTCCAGCGAACCCCCGCCGTCGAACAGCTTGCCCCCGCTCACGTCCGCGATCCCCTGCAACTGGCTCACCGCCGCCTCCCCGAACTTGATCGGGAACACCGGGATCGACTTCTCCGCCGACGGCAGCCCGTCGTGGAAGCGCTTGAAGTCCCCGTCCGTCGCGCCCTCGTTGCTCTCCCCGTCCGTCATCAGCACGATCGAGGTGAACCGGTCGTCCCCCGCCGCCTTCTGCTGCGTCTCGATCACCCGGTACGCCTGCTCCAGCGAGTCGTACAGCGCCGTACCGCCCTCGGCCCGCAGCGACTGGACGTCGGCGTTGATCGACGCCAGCTCGGACTCCGGACCGGGCCGGCTCCCCGAAGCCGGGACGACATGGGTCTTCGACCACTTCACCGAGGACGCGAAGGAGATCAGCGTCACCTCCTCGCGGTCCCGGAAGCGGCGCAGCCCCCGGGTGTCGTCCGTGCCGGTCAGCCGGCCCAGCGCCGCCTTGAGCGAGGCCAGCCGCTGGCCGTCCATCGAACCCGAGGTGTCCAGCACGTACACCGTCCGGGACGGGCGGCGCAGTTCGTTCTGGTACGAGGCCAGCAGGCCGTCCGCCACCTCCCGGGTGCCCGGGAACGGCAGCTCGCGGCGGCGGTCGGTGGGCAGCCCAGCCGCCGGGGCCACCCCCGCCGTCACCGGGCGGCGCAGCGTCAGCTCCGAGATGCGCTTCTGCACGTCCTCCTTCAACAGGTAGCCGACCAGCCGCTGGAAGGACTCCCGCTCGCCCTGCCCCGCCGAGGACAGCAGCGACAGCGGGTAGTCCGCCGACACCACGCCGTCCACCGGGCGCACCACCGTCAGCCGCTGGTCCGCCGGCAGGGTCCGGTTCAGCGACAGCAGCACCGACTCGTAGTTCACCAGGGCGCCGACCCGGCCCGGCTCGGCCTTGGCGTAGGCCTGCGCCAGCCAGCCCGAGGAACCCGAGGTCAGCTTCTGGCCGGTGAAGAACTGCTTCAACTGCGGCGTCGCCTTCTGCACGTCCGGCGCGGTCAGCGCCGCGCCCGCCCCGGAGAACGCCGAGGCCACCGCGACCAGCGCGGAGAAGCCGGAGTTGGAGCGCGACGGGTCGGACATCCCGTACGACAGCTTCCCGGCCGCGGCCGCGTCGCCGATCTGCGCCCAGGTGACCTTCGAACCGTCCCCCCAGCCCAGGTCGGCGAGGACCGAGGACCGCACCCCCACGGCCACCGGGGAGACCATCACGGGGGTCTCCGACAGCACCTTGGACCGGCCGGCCGGATCCAGCCGCAGGTACTGGTTCGACGGGAACCAGACCGCGTCGTACTTGCCGTCCGCCCGACCGGCGGAGATGGTGTCCGCGCCGTCCAGCGTGCCGCCGAACGCGAGTTGGACCGTCACCCCGGTCGCCTTCCGGGCGTCGTCCAGGACCGGTTGCAGGTCCTGGAGTTCACTGCCGGCCAGGACCCGCAGCACCCCGGGGCGCGCGGTCCCGGCCAGCGTGCCGGACGGGTCCGGGGGCGGCGTCGGCCCCGGGGCCGGCGAGGAGGTGCAGGCGGCCAGCGCGGCGAGCACCGCCGCCAGCACGGCGGCCAGCCGGGCGGGCCGCTTCGTCCGGAGGTTCACTTCGGGCTCCCCTTCGCCGCCTTGGTCAGCTTGGTCAGGTTGTCCAACGACGGGACGGTCGCCTGCTTCACCTTCGCCGCGTTCAGGTCCTGGGCGAGGACCGGCTGCTTGACGCCCTTCACCCGGTCGGCGAACGCGTCGTGGCCGGCCTGCGGACGGAAGCCGAACCTGATCTCCAGGGCGATCAGCGCCGGGTCGTTCTGCAGCAGCCCGGCCAGCTTCCGGCCGTTCTCGGTGCGGGCGATGATCGTGTGGTCCGAGTACGCCGTGGTGTCCGGGTACATCACCACCATGTCCCCGGTCGGCTGGCCCTGCACCGCCATCGCGGCGACCTGCGACTCGTAGCCGAAGATCAGCGGATTGCCGACCCCCGCCAGGAAGTCCCGGAACGGCTCGTCACTGCTGCTCTTCTGGCCGCCCTGCAACGCCGTCGCCTGGTACAGCACCGGCCGGGCCGCCTCCACGCCCTGGTCGTCGGAGACCACCAGGTTGCCGTTCAGGACGTACGACAGCAGCGCGACGTAGAGCGCGCCCGAGGACGAGCTCTCCGGATCGGTGGTGGTGACGAAGATCGGGCCCGACAACTCCGCGTGGCCCTTCGCGCCCGGCAGGTCCTGCCACTTGCTGCCCTTCTTGAGGGCGTTGACGTACTCGTCCATCCTGAACGTCCAGACGCCGCTCGCATCGTCCAGCGCCGCCAGGTTGCTGTCCCGCAGGATCTGCGCGACCGGCGCGTGCGCCACCACCACCAACGGCGAGTAGAACGGCACCAGCGGAGAGTCCTGCAACCCCCAGTTGCGCTGGATCTCGCGGGCCGGAGCCGTGCTCGCCGGAAAGGCGAAGTCCAGCCCGGACGCGCTCCGCGCCTGCTCGCTCATCGTCCAGGAACCGGTCGAATCGGCGTGCACCTCCACGCCCTGCTTCGCCAACTCGGCCTTCACCTCCGGGCTTTCGAAGAACGCCCGCTTCTCCGAACCGATCAGCCCGGTGACCGCGACCGTCCTCACCGGATCGGCCCCCCCGCCGTCCGGGACCAGCGCGTACGTCACCCCGCCCAACAGGGCCAGGGCCGCGATCACCCCCAGAGCGCGTCGTCTCATCGCGCGCGCCTCCCCCCTCATCGCCGCAACACCCCCGGGTGCGACACCCGGGGGTGACGAGCGTCCCGCCGGGCGGGGAGCGCGGACGGAAGGTGCGGTGAACCGGGGGTGAACACCGTTTCACGGAATCGCATCGGCCGGGGCACCCGGGAGACGCCCGGGGACGGCCCTCGCACACCGGTCCGAGGATGTGTCAGATTGTTCAACTCGCCTTACGGCAAAGGTCATCCCGCAGTCCGGACCCGCGTCGAGGTTACGCACCGGTAATGCCTACCCTCAGCAGTATGCGCCGAGCAAAAATCGTCTGCACCCTCGGGCCGGCCACCGACTCGTACGACCAGATCAAGACCCTGGTCGACGCCGGAATGGACATCGCCCGATTCAACCTCAGCCACGGCACCCACGCCGAGCACGAGGAACGCTACCGTCGGGTCCGCAAGGCCGCCGACGAGACCGGCCGGAGCGTCGGCGTCCTCGCCGACCTCCAAGGCCCGAAGATCCGACTCGACACCTTCGCCCACGGGCCCGTACTCCTCGAACGCGGCGACGAGTTCACCATCTCCACCGACAACGGCGTCGTGGGGGACAAGGACATCTGCGGCACCACCTACGCCGGCCTCGCCGGCGACGTCAGCCGCGGCGAACGCATCCTCGTCGACGACGGCCGCGTCACCCTGGAGGTCGTCGCCGTCGACGGACCGCGGGTGCGGTGCCTCGTCATCGAAGGCGGACTCGTCTCCGACCACAAGGGCCTCAACCTCCCCGGCGTCGCCGTCTCCGTCCCCGCACTCAGCGACAAGGACGTCGCCGACCTGCGGTGGGCGCTGCGCACCGGCGCCGACCTGATCGCGCTCTCCTTCGTCCGTAGCGGGCGCGACATCGAGGACGTGCACCGGGTGATGGCCGAGGAGGGACGCCACGTCCCGGTCATCGCCAAGATCGAGAAGCCGCAGGCGGTCGAGAACCTCGACTCCATCGTGGACGCCTTCGACGGCATCATGGTGGCCCGCGGGGACCTGGGCGTGGAGATGCCCCTCGAACAGGTCCCGCTGGTCCAGAAGCGCGCCGTCAAACTGGCCAGGCGCAACGCCAAGCCCGTCATCGTGGCGACCCAGATGCTCGACTCGATGATCAACGCCTCCCGGCCCACCCGCGCCGAGGCCTCCGACGTCGCCAACGCGGTGCTGGACGGCACCGACGCGGTGATGCTCAGCGGCGAGACCTCCGTCGGCAAGTTCCCGGTCGAGACCGTCAAGACCATGGGCCGGATCATCGAAGCCGCCGAGAACGACATCCTGGCCGCGGGCCTGCCCCCGCTGACCACCGGCAGCAAGCCGCGGACCCAGGGCGGCGCCGTCGCCCGCGCGGCCGCCGAGATCGGCGACTTCCTGCACGCCAAGTACCTGATCGCCTTCACCCAGTCCGGCGACACCGCCCGGCGGCTCACCCGCTACCGCTCTCCCATCCCGGTGCTCGCCTTCACCTACGAACCGGCCGTCCGCAGCCAACTAGCCCTCACCTGGGGCGTGGAGACCTTCCTCGGCCCCTTCGCCCCGACCACCGACCAGATGGTCGAACAGGTCGACGCGGCGCTGCTCTCCCTCGGCCGCTGCCAGAAGGGCGACATCGTCGTCATCACCGCCGGCTCCCCGCCCGGCCTGGCCGGCTCCACCAACCTCGTCCGCGTCCACCACGTGGGGACCCTGGACGACTGAGCGGTACTCGAACGGTTGCGCGTGGGCGGCGTCCCCCGTTGGGAGGGATGCCGCCCGTGGGCCGTCGGATCCGCGTGAGAGCGTGCTGGCGTCTCCATAACATCCGTGTTATGACTTGGGGAGAGGTGGAACTCGAACCGGAGGTTCGGGACTGGATCCGCGCACTGAGCCAGGACGATCAGGAGACGGTCGCCTTCTACGTCGAACTGCTCGCCGTCCGCGGGCCCTTGCTGGGCGAGCCGCACAGTCGGCAACTCGACGGCAAACTCCGGGAACTGCGCTTCCACCTGAACGAATCGGACCTGCGGATCACCTACTGGATCGCGTCGGGCAGGAGGATCATCCTGCTGACGGTGTTCCGCAAGACCCGGATGCGGGAGGCCGGCGAGGTCGACCGCGCGAGACGGGCGTTGCGCCGTTGCGTGGCCGAGCAGCACACCGTTGACGAGGACGAGGAGTGGGCGAGATGAGCGAGCGCACGTCCTGGCGCGCCATGCGTGAGGAGATTCTGAACCGTCCCGGCGCCGGCGCGGCGTACGAGGCCGCGCGGATCCGGTTCGAGCTCGGGGAGAAGGTCAGGCTGCGCCGGGAGGCCCTCGGCATGACCCAGGCACAGCTGGCCGCGGCGATCGGCATGCAGCAGCCGGCGGTGGCGCGGTTCGAGGCCGGAGCAACGATGCCCACGATCGTGGTTCTGGAGCGGTTCGCCGAGGCGCTCGGCATGAGGCTCACGGTCGAGCTGGAGCCGCTGGACCGGGCGAGCTGAGACGCGCGGTGAAATAGCAAAGGCAAGGCAGTGGGGAACCCCGGGACAGGACACCGGGAACGGTGGAAAGCAGCCTATAAAGCGGTCTATTGCGAAGTGTGCCGGGTGCGGGATTCGAACCCGCAAGCCCTTTCGGGCAGATGTGTTTGAGACATCCGTGTATGCCGTTCCACCAACCCGGCGGGGTCAGTCCCGACAGAGCATACCGGCTGTGTGCGGTTGGCCGCTGCTAGGTACCCTCAATTACCGCAGGACCCCGCCGGAACTAGGAGCCCCGTGAGCACCGCCGACGAGCAGGCACAGCCGCTTGAGACCGATATGCCCCAGATCACCCGGATCGTGATCGCCGAGGACGAGGCGCTGATCCGTCTCGACCTCAAGGAGATGCTCGAAGAGGAGGGGTACACCGTCGTCGGTGAGGCCGGGGACGGGGAGACGGCGGTGCGGCTGGTGCAGGAGCTCAAGCCGGATCTGGCGATCTTCGACGTGAAGATGCCGATCCTGGACGGGCTGTCGGCCGCCGAGCAGATCCACGAGCAGCACCTGGCGCCGGTGCTGATGCTGACGGCGTTCTCGCAGCGGGAGCTGGTGGACCGGGCGCGGGACGCCGGGGCGATGGCGTACATCGTGAAGCCGTTCTCGAAGTCGGACCTGGTGCCGGCGATCGAGATGGCGGTGTCGCGGTACACCGAGATGCGGGAGCTGGAGAAGGAGATCGGGGATCTCACCCAGCGGCTGGAGACCCGGAAGCTGGTGGACCGCGCCAAGGGTGTGCTGCAGACGAAGTTCGGGCTGAACGAGCCGGCCGCGTTCCGGTGGATCCAGAAGACCTCGATGGACCGGCGGATGACGATGGCGGCGGTGGCCGAGGCGGTCATCGAGGAGGGCGAGGCCCAGGACCGCAAGAAGGCCGACGAGGCCGACAAGCCGGAGTAGAAGAGTGTGGAAGGGCCCGGCGGATCGGATCCGCCCGTGCCATAACCGGTGGGTGGTCACTCCAAACCGCGGGAGGCCATTAAAATAAAACACAAAGAAGAGGAC
>NZ_JBHYGR010000074.1:34290-38907 GCF_042738155.1 Kitasatospora sp. NPDC059088
GCGGGGGCGCTCGGCGCGCGCGCCCCTCGCCCGCACTCCGCGCCCCGCGGCGCGGCATCCGGGTGTGTCTCTGGTGGCGGGCGCGCGGGGGGCGCCCCCCCCCCCCCCCCCCCTTCGCGTGTGCGGGGTCAGTCCTCGCCGAGGTAGGCCTTGCGGACGGACTCGTCGTGGAGGAGATCGGCGCCCGTCCCGGAGAGGACGATGCGGCCGGTCTCCATGACGTAGCCGCGGTCGGAGAGCGACAGGGCGGCCTGGGCGTTCTGTTCGACC
Organism: Kitasatospora sp. NPDC059088; assembly: GCF_042738155.1. NCBI lineage: Bacteria > Bacillati > Actinomycetota > Actinomycetes > Kitasatosporales > Streptomycetaceae > Kitasatospora > Kitasatospora sp. NPDC059088. The sequence continues at coordinate 34,561 of NZ_JBHYGR010000074.1, forward strand.
AGGAGGATGGTCGTGCCGCTGGCCTTGAGCTCGACGATGGTGGACATGATCTTCTGCATCATCAGCGGGGAGAGGCCCATCGAGGGCTCGTCCAGCATGAGCAGCTTGGGCTGGGACATCAGGGCCCGGCCCATGGCGAGCATCTGCTGCTCGCCGCCGGACAGCGTGCCGGCGGCCTGCTTGCGGCGTTCGCCGAGGATCGGGAAGAGGGTGTAGGCCCGTTCCACGTCGGCCTGGATGCCGGCGGTGTCGGTGCGCAGGAAGGCGCCGAGGAGGAGGTTCTCCTCGATGGTCATGCGGGGGAAGATGTGCCGGCCCTCGGGGGAGTGGGCGAGGCCGAGGGCGACGATCTTGTGGGCGGGGACGGTGCTGAGGTCCTGGCCGTCGAAGGTGATCCGGCCGGAGGTGGGCTTGAGGAGGCCGGAGAGGGTGCGCAGGGTGGTGGTCTTGCCGGCGCCGTTGGTGCCGATGAGGGTGGTGACCTCGCCCTGTTCGACGGTGAAGCTGATGCCCTTGACGGCTTCGATCTTGCCGTAGGCGACGCGGAGGTCCTCGACCTCGAGGAGTGCGGTCACTTGGGGTCCTCCGGTGTTGCGGGGGTTTCGAGCGGGGCGCCGAGGTAGGCGGTGATGACGCGTTCGTCGTTCTGGACGGTCTCGCGGTCGCCTTCGACGATCTTCTGGCCCTGGACGAGGACGGCGGTGCGGTCGCAGAGGTTGAAGATGAACCGCATGTCGTGCTCGATGACGAGGATGGAGATGCCGCGGTCGCGGATGGCGAAGACGAGTTCCTCGGCGGCGCGGGTCTCCTGCGGGTTCATGCCCGCGGTGGGTTCGTCGAGGAGCAGCAGGCCGGGGTCGGAGGCGAGGGCGCGGGCGATCTCCAGCTTGCGCTGTTCGCCGTAGGGGAGGTTGCGGGCGAGGTGGTCGGCCTTCTCGGCGAGGCCGGTGAAGGCGAGGAGTTCCATGGCCTTCTCGCGGCTCTCGGCCTCGGCGCGGTGGTAGCGGGGGCCGCGGAGGATGGCGGCGAAGATGCCTTCCTTGGTGCGGCTGTGCCGGCCGACGAGGACGTTCTCCAGGACGGTCATGTTGGCGAAGAGCCGGATGTTCTGGAAGGTGCGGGCGATGCCGGCCTGGGTGACGAGGTGGGGCTTGGGGGGCAGTTGGGTGCCGCGGTAGCGGACGGTGCCCTCGGTGGGGACGTAGAGGCCGGTGAGGCAGTTGAAGAAGGTGGTCTTGCCGGCGCCGTTGGGGCCGATGAGGCCGATGATCTCGCCCTCGCCGACGGTGAGGGAGACGTCGTTGACGGCGGTGAGGCCGCCGAAGCGCATGGTGACGCCGGTGACGTCGAGCAGGGGGGTTGCGGTCGGTGGCGTTGCGGTGGTGGTCATCTGGCGCGTCACGCCCCTGCCTTGGTGAGTGCGCCCGGTTCGCCGGTGGGCTGGGCCGGGATGGCGGCTTCGTGGAACTCGAGTTGGCGGCGCCGGTTGGGGATGAGTCCTTCGGGGCGCACGCGCATCAGGACGATGAGGGCGGCGCCGAAGGCGAGGAGCTGGTAGTCGGAGAGGAATTCCAGCTTCTTGGGGATGAGGAAGAGGAGGGTGGCGCCGGCCAGGGGGCCGCTGATGGTGCCCATGCCGCCGAGGATGACGGCGGCGAGCAGGAAGGCGGAGTTGGGCGGGAGGGCCTCGGCGAAGGTGTACTGGTCGGGGGTGACGGTGTAGCTGACGTGGGCCTGGACGGTGCCGGCCAGGCCGGCGAGGCAGGCGCCGAGGGCGAAGGCGAGGAGCTTGAGGCGGAAGCCGTTGATGCCCATGGCCTCGGCGGCGGTCTCGTCCTCGCGGATGGCGACCCAGGCGCGGCCGATGCGGGAGTTGCCGACGCGGGCGAAGATCAGTACGACGACGGCGGTGACCAGCAGCATCAGCAGGTAGTAGTTGGAGAAGCGGCCGAGTTCGATGCCGGCGACGGTGTGCGGCTTGCCGAGGTCGAAGCCGAAGATCTCCAGGTCGGGGATGCGGGGGATGCCGTTGGAGCCGTTGGTGATCTTGGGGCCGGTGGTGCCGTTGAGGTTGAGCATGGTGATGCGGAAGATCTCGCCGAAGCCGAGGGTGACGATGGCGAGGTAGTCGCCGCGCAGCCGCAGGGTGGGGGCGCCGATCAGGACGCCGAAGACCATGGAGACGGCGGCGCCGGTGAGCATCGCGGCCCAGAACGGGAACTGGACGTGGATGGGCGAGGCGGGGGAGCCGGAGACCAGGGCGGCGGCGTAGGCGCCGACGCCGAGGAAGGCGACGTACCCGAGGTCGAGCAGGCCGGCGAGGCCGACGACGATGTTGAGGCCGAGGGCGACGGTGGCGAAGATCAGGATGTTGGTGGCGACCGAGGTGTACTGGTCGCTGCTCTGGGTGAAGGGGAAGCTGGCGGCGGCGGCGAAGGCGGCGCCGGTGGTGACCGGGCGGTACTTGACGGTCAGGGCGCGCAGCCGGCCGAGCAGTCCGGACTTGGCGAGGGCGGCGATCGAGGGGGCGGCGAGCAGCAGGTAGCAGATGAAGAGTTCGCCGTACTCGGTGTCGATGCCGAAGGTGATTGCGTACAGGCCGAGTCCGAAGGCCAGGACGATGAGCAGGACCTCGACCCAGGAGGGGAGTTGGCGGGCCGGGGGGAGCGGGCGCTCGACGGTGCCGAGGCGGATCCGGCTGTTGGCGAGGTGGCCGAGCTGGAGCAGCAGGACGACGCCGGCGGCGATGGCGAGGGCGCCGGCGAGGGCGGTCATCACCGGGGCGACGGGCTGGTCGTCGGGGATGGCGCGGGCGGCGAACCAGCCGACGGGCGCGACGGGGACGAGCAGGAAGAGCCGCTTGTCGAGGATGCGCAGCGGGACGGCGGTGCGCCGGTCGAGGGGGAGGCCGAGGGCGCCGGTGATGCCGAGCAGGCCGCCGGCGGCGAGGACCCAGCCGCCGGGTTCGAGGTTGGCGAGGCCGCCGAGTTCGACGGAGATGGCGGTGACGGAGTAGGCGGCGACGGCGAGGGCGCCGGTGGCGGCGTACAGGACGGCGTTGTTGCTGCGGCTGGGGGCGGCCCAGCGCAGGCCGGGGACGCCCTGGCCGGCGAGCAGCAGGACGAGGGTGAGGACGCCGGCGACGACGGCGAGCCACTGGAGCCCGGCGGGGGAGCCGTAGTAGGTGAGGTCGCCGGGGAAGTCGCTGGTCCAGGTCCAGGACATGGCGGCGGAGGCGGCGGTGAGCAGGGCGCCGAGGCCGGTGAGGGCGGTGGCGGCGGTGGCGGGCAGGGGGATGACCGGGGTGGTCTCGGTGCTGGTGGTGGTCATGGTGGTCACGCCCTGTCCGAGACGCGCTCGCCGAGCAGGCCCTGTGGCCGGACGAGGAGTACGAGGATGAGGAGTACGAAGGCCCAGACGTCCTTCCAGGCGCCGCCTCCGAAGAGGTGCATGCCGGGCAGGTGCTGGATGTAGCCGGTGGCGAGGGCTTCGGCGAGGCCGAGGGCGAGGCCGCCGAGCATGGCGCCGTAGATGTTGCCGATGCCGCCGAGGACGGCGGCGGTGAAGGCCTTGAGGCCGAGGATGAAGCCCATCCGGAAGTCGACCTGGCCGCTGCGCAGTCCGTAGGCGACGGCGGCGACGGCGGCGAACGCGGCGCCGATGGCGAAGGCCATGACGATGATGCGGTCGGTGTCGATGCCCATCAGCTTGGCGGTGTCGGGGTCCTGGCTGGTGGCCTGCATGGCGCGGCCGGAGCGGGTGCGGGTGACGAACCAGCCGAGGGCGAGCATGCACAGCGGGGCGGCGATGATCAGGAAGATGTCGCTGCGCTGGATGGTGACGGAGCCGAGGCTGAACGGGTCGCCGGGGAGCTTGGGGAAGACCCTGGCCTTCTTGGCGTCCGGGTAGAAGGAGAAGACGAGCTGCTGGAGGAAGATGGACAGCCCGATCGCGGTGATCAGGGGGGCGAGGCGGGGGGCGTTGCGCAGCGGCCGGTAGGCGAAGCGCTCGGCGGCGACGGCGGTGAGGGTGGAGACCAGGATGCCGGCGATCAGCATGAGGGGTAGGGCCAGCCACAGGGTGGTGCCGCCGGGGAGGGCGAGGTAGGCGGTCAGGGCGCCGAAGCCGCCGACCATGACGATCTCGCCGTGGGCGAAGTTGATGAGCTGGACGATGCCGTAGACCATCGTGTAGCCGATCGCGACGAGTCCGTAGAGGGCGCCGAGGATCAGGCCGTTGGCCAGCTGCTGCGGTAGGTCGTGCACCGCTGGGCCTCCGTAGTGCGTTCGGGGGTGTCCGCGTGGGTGGTGGATGTGGGGGCGCGCGGGGGCACTCGTGGTGCCCCCG
>NZ_JBHYGR010000074.1:38917-44388 GCF_042738155.1 Kitasatospora sp. NPDC059088
GGCGGGGGGGGGGGGCGGGGGGGCTGGGGCGTGGGGGGGGGGGGGGGCGGTGGCGCCGCGGCGCCCCCCCCCGCGCGCTGGTGGTTCGGTGGGGCCGGCCGGTGTGTCAGCCGTTGAAGGTGCCGGACTTCTCCACGGCCCACTTGCCGTCCTTGACGGTGTAGACGGTGAGCTGCTTGTTGGTGGTGTCGCCGAACTCGTCGAACGAGACCTTGCCGGTGACGCCGTCGAAGGAGACCTTCTGGACGGCGTCGCGGACGGTCTTGCGCAGGCCGTCGCCGGTGGGGAGCTTGCCGTTGTTGCTGGTCACGACGGACTTGACGGCCTGGATGATGGCCCAGGCGCTGTCGTAGGAGTAGCCGCCGTAGGTCTCGTAGGCGTCCTTGTAGCCGGCGGCCTTGTAGTCGGCGATGTACTTCTTGGCGGTGTCGAGGGACTCGACGGGCAGGCCGACGGCGGTGGCGAAGTCGCCCTGGCTCTTGGGGTTGAGCTTGATGAAGTCGCCGCTCTGGATGCCGTCGCCGCCCATCAGGGGGATGGCGACGCCGGCGTCCTTGAGCTGGAGGGAGAGCGGGCCGGCGGCGGGGTACTCGCCGCCGTAGTAGACGGCGTCGGCGCCGGAGGCCTTGACCTTGGTGACGATGGCGGAGAAGTCGCGGTCGTCGGGGTTGACGTGCTCCTCGCCGGCCAGGGTGCCGCCGAGCTTGGTGAACTCGCCCTTGAAGGTGGAGGCGAGGCCGGCGCCGTAGGTCTTCTGGTCGTCGATCAGGAAGACCTTGGTCTTCTTGGCGTCGTTGTAGAGGAACTGGGCGGCGAAGGGGCCCTGGACGGCGTCGGTGGTGGCGGTGCGGAAGTAGGACTTGAAGGGGCGCTTCTTGTCGCCGCTGGCCCACTTCTCGCCCTGGCTGAGGGCGACGCCGGTGTTGGCGGGGGAGATCTCGGTGAGGCTCGCGTCGTCGAAGATCTGCTGCATGGACTGGGCCACGCTGGAGTTGAGCGGGCCGACGACGCCGAGGACCTTGGGGTCGCCGACGAGCTGGGTGGCGTTCTGCTGGCCGGGGGCGGGCTTGGCGGTGTCGTCGAGGGCCTTGACCTCGAACTTGACGCCGGGGACCTCGTTGGTCGCGTTGGCGTTCTTGACGGCGAGGTCGACGGAGTTGCGGATGCCGAGGCCGAGGGCGGAGAGGTCGCCGGTGAGCGGGGCGTCGACGCCGATGACGACGGTGGTGGAGCCGCTGTCCTTGCCGCCGGCGGTGTCGCCGGACTTCCCGCCGCGGGAGCCGCAGGCGGTGAGGCTGAGGGCGCCGATCACGGCAATGCTCACGACAATTGCGGAACGATGACGCACGAGGGTCCCCATTCGGTTCAGGAGGCGCCCGCGCCTGAGTGGCGGGAGCCGGGATGCGCGGAGGGCCGGGCCCATTCCGGATGGCGCGGTGACTGGCCGTGACTCTAGATGCCCTTGGGCGGCTCGGGCAGTGCTGTGGGCAGGCTGTGATTCTCTTGTTATGAGCACACGGAGCATTTGTCTCAGCATGTGGTCGTTCCGGTTCGACCGATCCTGAACTGCTGGGCGTTTACGCGCTGGTGGAGGGATGTAAGGGCCAGAAATGGGGGTTGCAGCTGGCAGCGTCGATAATCGGACAGGAGTGTCCGGTGTACTGCATTCGACCGTGCACGTCCGCATTTCGGACGACGGGGGTGCGGCGAAGAGGTTCCGCGTCGCGGGGGCCGCGGAACTGTCACCTGCTGGGATTTCCCACCTGTTACGCAGTGTTACAGGTTTGGGGGCGCGCCGAGCGCGTCCGGACATGCCGGCGCCCCCTCGTTCAGACCAACGCCTGCCCAGGGTGGCGGAAGGTCAAACAAGGGGGCGGGAAAGAGACTTGATGTCCTAGGTGGTGAACTGCTGCTGCCCGGAGGCCCGTTGTCCCCTCCGGGGAGGCCGTCGCGCTTCCCGGGGGCCCGTTACAGGTCGCGCAGCATGCAGGTCAGCCGGCAGCTGGTGATCCGCTTGCCGGTGTCGTCGGTGATCGCGATCTCGTACGTCGCGGCGGTGCGGCCCTTGAACACCGCCGTCGCCACGCCGGTGACCAGGCCGGAGGTGGCCGAGCGGTGGTGGGTGGCGTTGAGGTCCACGCCCACCGCGTACCGGCCCGGGCCGGCGTGCAGCATCGCGCCGATCGAGCCGAGGGTCTCCGCCAGCGCCGCCGAGGCGCCGCCGTGCAGCAGCCCGTACGGCTGCTGGTTGCCCTCCACCGGCATGGTGCCGACGACCCGGTCGCCGGAGGCCTCGACGATCCGGATGCCGAGCTTCTCGCCGAGGTGGCCGCCGGAGAAGGTCTCCGGGTTCACCCCGAGCTTGGCGAAGTGGTCCAGCACGTCCTGCGGGACGTTCAGGACGGGGGCCGGGGCCGGGGTGCCGTCGGAGGCGCCGTCGGTGGCGGTGCCGGGGGCGGTGTCGGGGGCCGCGTCGGTCATCGGGGGAACTCCTGCCGCTCTGGGGTGACGTCGTCGTGCTGCCTGTGATCGTACGACCGTCCTACTCACTGGTACCGGGCCAGGACCGACCGGCGCGGCGCCCCTTTTGTCGGTGCCGGGCCATAGGATCGGGGACCGGTAGTGGAATCGGCAGGAACGGACGTTGACGTGGCTACGCAGAGTACGGACAAGGGCGCGACGGGTGGCGGCGGGGCCGGCCCGCGACCCCGGCTGATGCTGCTCGACGGGCACTCGATGGCCTACCGGGCCTTCTACGCCCTGCCCGTGGAGAACTTCAACACCTCCACCGGACAGCCCACCAACGCGGTCTACGGCTTCGCCTCGATGCTCGCCAACACCGTCCGGGACGAACGGCCCACCCACCTCGCCGTCGCCTTCGACCTCTCCCGGCAGACCTTCCGCTCCGCCGAGTTCCCCGACTACAAGGCCAACCGGGCCAAGACGCCGGACGAGTTCAAGAGCCAGATCGGCCTGATCGGCGAACTCCTCGACGCCATGCACGTCCCCCGGATGACGGTCGAGGGCTTCGAGGCCGACGACATCATCGCCACCCTCGCCACCGCCGCCGAAGCGGCCGGCTACGACGTCGACATCGTCACCGGCGACCGCGACTCCCTCCAACTCGTCACCGACCACGTCACCGTGCTCTACCCGACCAAGGGCGTCTCCGAGCTCACCCGCTTCACCCCGGAGAAGGTCACCGAGAAGTACGGCGTCACCCCGCGCCAGTACCCCGACCTCGCCGCCCTGCGCGGCGACCCGTCCGACAACCTGCCGGGCATCCCCGGCGTCGGCGAGAAGACCGCCGCCAAGTGGGTCAACCAGTTCGGCTCCTTCGACGAACTCGTCGCCCGCGCCGACGAGGTGAAGGGCAAGATCGGCGAGAAGCTGCGCGACCACCTCGACTCGGTCAAGCGCAACCGGGTGCTCACCGAGCTGGTCCGCGACGTCGAACTCCCGCTGGGCGTCCCCGACCTGGCCCGGCAGTCCTTCGACCGGGACGCCGTCGGCACCCTGATGGAGTCGCTCGAGTTCCGCAACGCCAACTTCCGCGACCGGGTGTTCGGGATCGACCCGGCCGGCGCCGCCGAGGCCGCCGAGGCCGAACTCGCCCCCGGCGTCGAGGTCGACGGCGAACTCCTCACCGACCCGGGCACGCTCGCCGCCTGGCTGCGCGAGCACGCCTCCGACGACAAGGCGCCGGTGGCGCTGGCCGCCGTCTACCAGTGGGCCCTCGGCACCGGCGAGGTCACCGAAGTCGCCCTCGCCGTCGGGGATTCCGCCGCCTGGTTCGACCCGGCGCAGCTCGCCGAGGAGGACGAGCGGGCCTTCGCCGACTGGCTCGCCGACCCGGCCGCCCCCAAGGCCCTGCACATCGCCAAGCAGGTCATGCGGGCCTTCGCCGAACGCGGCTGGACGATCGCCGGGGTCGTCGCCGACACCGCGCTCGCCGCCTACCTGGAGAAGCCCGGCCGCCGCACCTTCACCCTGGAGGTGCTCGCCGAGGAGTACCTGGCCCGCTCGCTCACCCCGGCCGCCCCCGCCGCCGAGAGCGGCCAACTCGCCTTCGACGCACCCGAGGACGACGGCGTCGACGCCGAGGCCGCGCGCGCCCAGGCGCTCATGCTCCAGGCCCGCGCCGTGCTCGACCTCGCCGCGCTCTTCGACACCCGCCTCGCCGAGGTCGGCGCCGCCGGGCTGCTGCACGACATGGAACTGCCCATCGCCGCCCTCCTCGCCCGGATGGAGCGCCACGGCATCGCCGCCGACCGCGACTGGCTCACCCGGCTCGAAGCCCAGTTCGCGGCCGAGATCCAGCGCTGCGTCGAGGAGGCCCACGCCGCCGCCGGGCGCGAGTTCAACCTCGGCTCGCCCAAGCAGCTGCAGGAGATCCTGTTCGGCGAACTCGCCCTCCCCAAGACCAAGAAGATCAAGACCGGCTACACCACCGACGCCGACGCGCTCACCTGGCTCGCCACCCAGACCGACAACGAACTGCCGGTCATCCTGCTGCGCCACCGCGACCAGGCCAAGCTGCGCACCACCGTCGAGGGCCTGCTCAAGACCGTCTCCCCGCAGGGCCGGATCCACACCACCTTCAACCAGATGGTCGCCGCCACCGGCCGGCTCTCCTCGCAGGACCCGAACCTGCAGAACATCCCGGTCCGCACCGAGGAGGGGCGCGCCATCCGCCGCGCCTTCGTCGTCGGGGCCGGCTACGAGTCGCTGCTCACCGCCGACTACTCGCAGATCGAACTGCGGATCATGGCCCACCTCTCCGAGGACGAGGCCCTGATCGAGGCCTTCGCCTCCGGCGAGGACCTCCACACCACCGTCGCCTCCCAGGTCTTCGAGGTCCCGGGCGCGGCGGTCGACGCCGAGATGCGGCGCAAGATCAAGGCGATGTCCTACGGCCTCGCGTACGGGCTCTCCGCGTACGGGCTCTCGCAGCAGCTCAACATCAAGCCCGCCGAGGCCCAGGGCCTGATGGACACCTACTTCGAGCGCTTCGGCGGCGTGCGCGACTACCTGCACCGGGTCGTCGAGGAGGCGCGGGCGACGGGCTACACCGAGACCCTCCTCGGCCGCCGCCGCTACCTGCCCGACCTCAACAGCGACAACCGCCAGCGCCGCGAGATGGCCGAGCGGATGGCCCTCAACGCCCCGATCCAGGGCTCGGCCGCCGACATCGTCAAGATCGCCATGCTGCGGGTCGACGAGGCCCTGCGCGCCGCCGGGCTGACGTCCCGGATGCTGCTCCAGGTGCACGACGAAATCGTGCTGGAACTCGCCCCGGGCGAGCGCGAGTCGGTCGAGGCCGTCGTCCGCGAGCAGATGGCCGGCGCCTACCCGCTGCGCGCCCCGCTCGACGTCTCCGTCGGTGTCGGCGCCGACTGGGAGGCCGCCGCGCACTGACGCGCTGCGCTGCGGTCGTCGGCGGCGGGCCCGGACACGGTGGGTGTCCGGGC
>NZ_JBHYGR010000075.1:0-11471 GCF_042738155.1 Kitasatospora sp. NPDC059088
GGGTTTGGGGGTCTGGGTTTTGGTTATCCGCGACTGGGGGTCCCGGGGTGCGCCGCCGCACCGGCCGCGCGCCGGCCGTCGCCGGGTCGCCGGGTTCGCGCCGCAGCGGTCGCCGAACCCGATTCCGCCGCAGGTCGAACGGTGTCATGCTGACGCCATGACAGATCGCATCGATACCGCCCCCGCCCGTGACGGGGTGCACGACGGGGGCCGGCGACGGGAGTTGGCGGCGGCGACGGTGGGGTCGGTGGTCGAGTCCTTCGACTGGAACGTGTACGCCGTGCTCGCGCCCTACTTCGCCGCCGACCTCTTCGGCCACGGCAAGGGCGGGGTCAGCGGCACGCTCGCCGCGTACGCCACCTTCGCGGTCGGCTTCGTCGCCCGCCCGGTCGGCTCGTACCTGATCGGCCGGCTCAGCGACACGCGGGGGCGGCGCTTCGCGCTCAGCCTCGGCATGGCCGTGATCGCCGTCGCCAGCCTGGGCCTCGCCGTGCTGCCGGGGCAGCGGACGATCGGCGTCTGGGCGGCGGTGCTGGCCGTCGTGGTGCGGGTGGTGCAGGGGCTCGCCTTCGGCGGGGAGGCGCCGAGCGTGGCCGCGTACGTGACCGAGACGGCGCCGCCCCGGCACCGGTTCGCGTTCAGCTCGGTCTCCTACGGCGGGATCATCCTGGGTTCGCTGCTGTCCTTCGGGGTGCTCACCCTGCTGATCCACGCCATCGGCAAGTCCGGTCTGGAGAACGGCGGTTGGCGCTGGGGCTTCGTGGCCGCCGCGCTGCTGGGGCTGGGCGCGGTGTGGGTGCGGCGGGCCGCGCCGGAGAGCGCCGAGTTCCACCGCGCCCGGGCCGCCGCCGGGCCGGGCGGGCGCCCGCCGTTCCTGCGCACGCTCCGGGAGCACCGCTGGGCGGCGCTCACCGTCTTCCTCAACACCCTGGGCGGCACGGTCGGTTACTACTTCGCGCTGACCTACCTGCCGCAGTACGCCGCCGCCTACCACGTCATCGACAAGGAGCGGGCGGCCTCCTTCATGACGGTCGTGCTGGCCGTGGTGCTGGCCACCATGCTGCTCACCGGCGCGGCCGCCGACCGCTTCGGCCTGCTGCCGGTGGCCCGGATCGGGTTCGGACTGCCCGTGCCGCTGGTCGGGTTCCTGCTGGCCGGGCTGCGCGAGGGCTGGCTGCCCTTCCAACTCGTGGCCGTGCTGCTGGGGATGATGGTGGCGACGGTGCTCGGCACGCTCAACGTGTTCACCGGCCTGCTGTTCCCGACCGAGGTGCGCGCGGTGGGCCTCGGCGTGGTCAACGCGGCCACCATCGCGGCCTTCGGCGGCACCTTCCCGCTGCTCGCCGCGTGGCTGGACTCCCACGGCAAGCTCGGGCTGATCCCGTTCTACGTCACGGTCTGCACGGCGGGGCCGGTGCTGGGCCTGCTGACGGCGATGCGGGTGCCCTCCTTCACCGCAGCGCTCCGGGAGGCGGAATCCGGGGTTCAGCGGACACCGGGAACCGCCTGACGGACGTTCACGTCCTGTGGTTGAGTGGTCCGGACCAGACGCCGGACGGGGAGGGCGACGATGGACGGCAACGGGCCGGAGAGCTGGCTGACCGAGGTGGACTTCGAGCCGCCGCCGCAGGTGGACCTGCGGACGGACCGGGCGCACTCCGCGCGGGTCTACGACTACCTGCTCGGCGGGAAGACCAACTTCCCGGCGGACCGCGAGGTCGGCGACCGGGTGCTCGCCGACCTCCCGGAGGCCCGGACCGCCGCGGCCGCCGCGCGCGCGGTGATGCACCGGATGGTGCGCCGACTGGCCGAGGAGCACGGCGTCCGCCAGTTCCTGGACGTCGGCACCGGCATCCCGACCGCGCCGAACCTGCACGAGATCGTCCAGGCGGTCGACCCGGCCTGCCGGGTGGTGTACGTCGACAACGACCCGATCGTGCTGGCCCATTCGCGCGCGCTGCTGAGCAGCACCCCGCAGGGGCGCACCGCCTACGTCGAGGGCGACCTGCGCGAGCCGGAGAGGTTCCTGGCCGATCCGGGGGTGGCCGCCACCCTGGACCTGACGCAGCCGGTCGCGCTGACGCTGATCAACATCGTGCACTTCCTCTCCGACGAGGCCGCGCACCCGCCCGTGCGCAAGCTCGTGGACGCCCTGCCCTCCGGCAGCTTCCTGGCCCTGAGCGCGGGCACGGCCGACAACGCGCCCGAGGCGGCCAAGGCGGGCGCCCGGCGTTACGCGGAGGCCGGAATAGAGGTCCACACGCGTTCGCACGCCGAGGTGGAACGTTTCTTCACCGGCCTGGAGCTGGACGACCCCGGCGTGGTCCTGATCAACCAGTGGCACCCCGAACCGGGCGACCCCGCGCAGCGGCTCGACGGCCAGGTCTCGGTGTACGGCGGCGTGGGCCGCAAGCCGTAGGCAGGCCGTCGCCGGCTCTGCCGCTCCCTCACCGACGTTGCCGAGGCCGGCGTCCGTGAGGGACCGGTCGTTCCCGGAGGAACAGGGACAGTACCGCCGGGACGACCATCACCCAGGCGGCGATCGCGAACACCGTGTGGGTGGAGGAGACGATCGCGTCCAGCGCGACGCGCTTCTGCTCCGGGTCCAGGGTGGGCAGGGCGGAGGTGTTCAACCGGCCGTCGGCGTCGGCGGCGCCCGCCGCACTGCTGAGCTTCGAGGCGAGTTCGCGGTTGAGCACGGTGCCGAACAGCGCCAGGCCGGCCGAGGCTCCGAGTTGCTGGGCGAAGCGCACCGAGGTGGTGGCCACGCCGAGGTGCTCCGGGGCGACCGCGCTCTGGGTGATCATCAGGCCGATGCCCAGGCAGAGCCCGAGTCCGAGGCCGAGCAGGAACAGTCCGAAGCCGAGGAACCAGAGCGGGGTGTCGGTCCCCAGGCCGGTGAAGACCACCATCGCGCCGGCGACCAGCAGGTGGCCGACGAGCAGCTGGTAGCGGTGGCGGCCGGCCATCCTGACCATGGCCTTCCCGGAGAGCACACCGATGACGACCATGCCGATGGCCATCGGGAAGAACAGCAGACCGGCGCCGGTGGGGGTGAGCCCCCGGGCCTCCTGGAGGTAGCCGGCCAGGTAGGCCACCGAACCGGCCAGGCCGATGCCGCCGAAGAAGCCGAGCGGCACCATGATGCGGACGACCGGGTTGCGCAGCAGGGCCGGTGTGAAGATCGGTTCGGCCGCGGTGGTCTGACGCCAGGCGAACGCGGCCAGCAGGACGATCGCGGCAGCGCCCAGGCCCTCGATGGTCGGTGAGGTCCAGGCGTAGTCCTTGCCGCCCCACTGGGAGACCATCAGCAGTGCGCTCGCGGCTGCGGCGATGAGGGCCGCGCCCAGGAAGTCGATGCGGCGTCCGACCGGTGTCACCGGCAGTCGGACCAGCAGTGCGGACGTGACGAACGCGGCGATGCCCAGCGGGATGTTGAGGTAGAACACCCAGCGCCAGTTCAGATGGTTGGCGACCAGTCCGCCTGCGGCCGGACCGAGCACGATGCCCAGGCCCACCATGATCCCGCCCATGCCCGCCTTGCCCGAGTCCTCCTCCGCGTGCGTCCCGCCCGGCCTCGTGAGCAGTCCGAGGACCACCATGGTCACGGACATCAGTCCGCCGCCGCCCACGCCCTGCACGGCCCGGAAGGCGATCAGCTCGGGCAGGTTCCGCGCGAGGCCGCACAGGACCGACCCGGCCAGGAAGACGCCGAGCGAGAACAGGTAGACGCGCTTGGCGCCGTGGACGTCGGCCAGTTTCCCGTACAGCGGGAGCACGATGCAGTCGGCCAGGGTGTAGGCCGTCAGCAGCCACGGCAGGTGATCGACGCCGTGCAGCGGGTCGAGATCCTTGACCATCGTCCAGGACACCGCGCTGACGATGTTCTGGTCGAGCAGGCCCAGTAACAGGGTGGCGAAGCAGCCCGTCACGGCGATGACCACGTGCTTCCGGCTCATCGGCGGGTCGGCGCCCTCCCCGGGCACCGCCCCGACCGCTGCTGTGCTGTGCATCCGACCCCTCCTCCTGGGCGCGGTCGCCCGGTGGCGACCCCTGGGAGGATTTTTATAGTCACTAAAATGCTGTTGTCAATAAAATCTTTGAGCGACACAAGTGATGTGGTAGCGTGCCGGCATGAGCAACGGGACCGGCAGCCTGCGGGAGCGGAAGAAGCAGCAGACGCGGCGGGCCGTCTCCGAGGCGGCGATCGCGCTGTTCCTGGAGCGCGGCTTCGACAACGTCCCCGTCTCCGAGGTCGCGGCGGTGGCCGAGGTCTCGACGATGACGGTCTTCAACCACTTCCCGACCAAGGAGGACCTGGTCCTGCACCGCTTCGAGGACCACTTCGACGACATCGTCGCCGTCGTCCTCGACAGGGCCCCCGGCGAGTCCGCGATCGTGGCCGTGCGCCGGCGCTTCCTGGCCGGACTCGACCGGCACGACGTCGTGACCGGCCTCGACGACGACCCGCACGTCCTCGCCTTCCATCGGATGGTGCTCGCCGCGCCGAGCCTGCGGCTGCGCGTCCTGGAGCAGGCCACCCGCACGGTCGACGCGCTCGCCGACGCGCTCGCCGAGCAGAGCGGGGCCGGCGTGCGGGATGTCGCGTCCCGTACGGTGGCGCGTACGGTGGCAGCCCAACTGTGCGGGGTGCAGGCCGAGTTGGTCCGGGAGAACGTCCGGCGACTCGCGGCCGGTGAGGCGGCCGAGGTGGTCCACCCGGACGCGGTGGCCGCCGCGCGGCGGGCGTTCGACCTCCTGGAGCACGGGCTGGGCGGCTACTGCGTGTGAGGTGCGGGCTCGGGCGGCTGCCGTGGGGGCGACGGGGGTGGCGTCCGCCCGGCGGGCGTCACGGTGCCATGGTGAGGCCCGCCGCGCCGGCGCCGCGGCTGAGCACCATCGTGCGGATGTGGTCCAGCGCGCGGACCCAGTCGGCGCGGCCCGGGTTGCGGCGGACGGCCTCGCGCAGGTCGAGCACCCGGTAGGGCGGGCCGAGGTCGGTGATCTGCGGGACGAACTCGGCCCGGCTCACCGTCCAGCGCTGCCCCGGCCCGGCGGGCGGACCGACGGTGAAGCGGGCGAGCGAGCTCCAGTTGCCGCGCGGGTCCTCGGTGTCGCCGTGGGTGAACATGTGCCCGGCGAGCTGGTCCCCGAGGCCGTAGACCGTCCAGGTGTCGCCGATCTTCTCGTAGGCCTGCGGGATGTGGGCGTGGGTGCCCAGGATCAGGTCGACGTCGGGGCGGCCCGGGCCCTCGCCGGCTGCGGCCAACTCGCTTGCCAGCGTGAGCTGTTGCTCGTTCGGGGTGTCCTGCCACTCGGTGCCCCAGTGGATGCTGACCACCACCAGGTCGGCGCCCCCGGCTCGGGCGGCGCGGGCGTCGGCGAGGATCCGGTCCCGGTCGATCAGGTTGACCGCCCAGGGCTCGTCCTTCGGCAGTGGGATGCCGTTGGTGCCGTAGGTGTAGGCGAGTTGGGCCACCGTCGCGCCGCCCGCCCGCAGCAGCGCGGGCTTCCCGGCCTCCTCGGCGGTGCGGGCGGAGCCGGTGTGGGCGAGGCCGACGGCGTCCATCGCGTCGAGCGTACGGCGGATGCCGGCCGGGCCGTCGTCCAGGGTGTGGTTGGACGCGGTGTCGCAGGAGGCGTAGCCCGCGTCCCTGAGCGCCTTGGCGACCTGGGGCGGGGACTTGAAGGCCGGGTAGCCGGTGTACGGGCCGCCGTCGGCGCCGTAGACGGTCTCCATGTGGCAGATGGCCAGGTCGGCGCCGCTGATCAGCGGTTTGACGCCGGCCAGCATGGCGGTGAAGTCGTAGCCGGTGCCGCCGGAGTCCTCCTTCGCCTGCTGGATGATCTCGGTGTGGGGCAGGACGTCGCCGGTGGCGACCAGGGTGAACGCCCTTGGCTCGGAAGGGGTTTGGCCTCCTGCCGTCGCGGTGGCCGTCGCGGTGGGGTCCTCGGTGGCCGTCGCGGTCCGGTCCCCGGTGGCGTTCGGCGTGGGTGCCGGGGCTCCGCAGCCGGGGAGGGCGAGCAGCAGGGCGAGGGCCGTGGTGGCGGTCCGGCGGCGGGGGAAGGGCACGGTCGTCTCGTCTCACGATCGGAAGGTGTGATCAACCCTCCGACTATGCGGGTGCCCGATCCACCGGACCCGCGCCCCACGCCCGCAGGTCACCCGGGGGGCCGCCGAGCCCGTCGACAGTGACCATGCGTCACCCCTTGTACACCGTCCGCGCGATGTGCTGACATAGCCACGTCAAACCCGAGGGGGCCGCGCTCGGCCTCGTCCGCAGCGCCGTCGCGCCGCCCTGCGCCGCAGCGCGCCGCTCCGCCCCCGAACCTCCGTGGACGATCGAAGGGGAAGCCCATGCTGCTCCGTACCCTGGCCGTCGCCGCCACCGCGACCGCCGCACTGGTCGGCACCTCGACCTTCGGCGGCGACTCGCTGCCGACCCCGCCGGACCGCATCGTCATCGACGTCGCGACCGTCAACGGCTCCGGCTGTCCGGCCGGAACCGCCGCCGTCGCCGTCTCGCCCGACAACACCGCCTTCACCGTGACGTACAGCAGCTACCTCGCCCAGGTGGGCGTCGGCTCCAAGCCCACCGACTTCCGGAAGAACTGCCAGCTCGACCTGCGGGTGCACGTCCCCCAGGGCTTCACCTACGCCATCGCCTCCGCCGACTACCGCGGCTTCGCCCACCTGGAACAGGGCGCGAACGGCACCGAACGGGCCAACTACTACTTCCAGGGCGACTCCCAGACCAGCTACCAGAGCCACCGCTTCGACGGCCCGAAGGACGACAGCTGGCAGGCGACCGACACCGTCGACGTCGCCGCCCTGGTCTTCGCCCCCTGCGGCGAGGAGCGCAACTTCAACATCAACACCGAACTGCGCGTCGCCGGCGGCAGCTCCGACCAGGCCCACACCACCAGCTTCATGACGATGGACTCCACCGACGGCAACATCAACACCACCTACCACCTCGCCTGGAAGCAGTGCCCCTGACCTCCCCGCACCCGCCCCGGCCCCGACGGAGCCCCGGCCGTCGGGGCCGCGGCGCGCCCGGGGGTGGTGCGGGCCCGGGGGTGGTGCGGGCCCGGGGGTTGTGCGCGCCCGGGGCCCGTCGGACGGCGGGGGAGGGGCCCGCCGTTCGGCTGGAGTCGTGGGGCTACCGGGCGGTAAGGCTCAAGTGACCATCAGATCGCCTTGATCGGCGCTTCGGCGGCTCCGTAGTTTGAACCCCCCCCGCACCGTGATCCGCAGAACGACAAGGAGCCCCATGCGCTTCCACCCGCCCACGTCCGGCGCCACCGCGCCAGGGAACGAGTGCTGACCGTGGCCGCCTCCGCAGCGACCGCTGCCACCCTGACGCCGATCCCCGCCGCCGCCCAGCAGCGCGCCCTCGCCCTGTACGCCGAGGGCGCCGAGGTCAAGGCCGTCCGCGCGCTGCGCGAGGACACCTTCCTCGCCCTCCTCCACAGCCCGGCCGCCCTCGCCGCCCTGGTCCGCGACGGCAGCCTGCCCGCCACCCCCGCCGAGGCCGCCGCCCGGCTGGCCCGCGAGGACGCGCAGCTGCACGACGCACTGCTGCGCCTGCTGGCGCAGGGCGACCGCAACGGGGCGGTCCGGCAGCTGCGCCGCGCCACCGACCTCGACCTCGCCAACGCCCACCTGCTCGTCCGGGCGCTGGAGCGGCCGGCCGGCTGAGCCCGCCGCGCACGGGTGCCCGTCGGCTGCCGGGCCGGCCTCCCGACCCCGGTGGTGCGATCTGTCGGGTATCTGGCGATACCGCCCCTGACCTGCGAAAACCCACTGGCAGCCGGGGTCGCTGATCCCCTAGAGTCGGCGCGCCCGTCCCGGTCGGGGCGGTGGCGTACCGGTGTGCTCGGTCGAGCTGCCCGGCGATTCCAGGAGTTGACGATCCGATGAAGTGTGTGGCGTGCGGGGCGCGCCCGGTGGGGACGGACAGCGGACGCTGTTTCGGCTGCGCGGAGGCGGCCCCCGGATGGGCGGCCGCGCTGCGGCCGGCGAACGGCCTCGCCACGGCGCTGAACGTGCTGCTGGGCCTGGGCGCCGTGGCGGCGCTGGCGGTGGTCGTCCTGGACGTCTGGCTGGACGTGCTCGCGGGGCAGCTGCTGGACGGCGCGGACGGCGTCGATCCGGACACCCCGGCGGCCCTGGGGTCGGTGGTCCACACGTTCAACGGGGCGGTCGTCCCCGTGGGGCTGGCCACCGTGGTGGTGTTCATCCTCTGGTTCCACCGCACCCGCGGGAACGCCGACCTGCTGCTGCCGAAGGGGCACCGCCTCGGGCGCGGCTGGACCATCGGCGGCTGGTTCACCCCGATCGTCATGTTCTGGTTCCCCTGGCAGCTGATGGTGGACTGCTGGCGGGCCAGCGCACCGCTGGACGCCGAGGGCAGGCGCCGCACGCCGTCCGAGAGCATCGTCGCGGTGTGGTGGCTGACCTGGATGGGCTCCCTGATCCTCGGCCGGCTCGCCACGCTCAAGAGCACCGGCTTCACCGTGCGGGACTACGCCGACCTCGAGAGCCTGCGCATCGGCCTCCGGCTGGAGACCGCCGAGGAGGTCCTGCGACTCGTCGCCGCGATCACCGCGATCCTGATGGTCACCCGGCTGACGGCCATGCAGCGGGAGCGTCGGGCCGACATCAACCCGCTGGCGGCCAGGGCCGCCCAGGAGGCCCGCGTCCAGGCCGTGACGACGCCCTCGGCCTCGGCCTGACGGACCGTGCCGCCGCCCCGGGGGTGCGACCCCCGGGGCGTACCGGCCTGTGCCTCAGCTCTCCGTCGGTCCCTCCTGCGCGACGAAGCGGGCCAGCAGGTCGTGGAGTTGCCGCTGTTCGCGCGGGTCGAAGACCGCCAGCAGGCTCTGCATCGCGCCGCGGAACAGCGCGTCGGCCTCGCGCAGGTGCTGCTCCCCGTCCTCGGTGATCACGATCTCGTAGGCGCGGCGGTCGTGGGCCGTCCGGCGGCGTTCGAGCAGGCGCCGGCGTTCCAGGTCGTCGACGATCCGGACCAGGGTGGACTTGTCGATGCCGAGGGCCGCGCCCAGTTCGCGCTGGCTGCCGATCCCGCCGGCCCGGACGGTGGCGAGCACGGCAGCCTGATGGAGTTCCAGCCCGGTGGGCCGGGCCGCCTCGTTGGCGCCGGCGCGGGCGAGTCGGTGGGCGCGGTACAGCAGCAGTCCGAGGGCGCTCGGATCGATCGGTGGGGCCGTCATGCCGCCGATGCTACCGTGTTGAGAAAGTCTCAGCTGAGATGATCTCAACCTGGGGGTTTCATGCGCGTCCTGATCATCGGCGCGGGCCTGGCCGGCCCGTGCCTCGCCCACGGCCTGCGCAGCCACGGCCACGACGTCCGGCTCTTCGAGCGGGACGGCGCCGTCGACGCCCGCGCCCAGGGCTACCGGATCCACATCAACGGCGACGGGGACGCCGCACTGCGCACCTGGCTGCCCACCGCCGCCTACGAGCAGGCCGTCGCCACGTCCTGCCGGGCGGGCGGCGGCGTCACCATGACCGGCCCCGACCTGCGCGAGTTCACCGCCATCCTGCTCCCCCCGGACGCCGCGGGTATCACCGTCGACCGGCTCACTCTGCGCCGGATCATGCTGCAGGGCCTGACGGACTCGGTCCGGTTCGGCGCCGGGTTCTCCCGCTACGAGCTGCCGGAGGACGGTACGGTACGGCTCTTCCTCACGGACGGCTCCGTCGCCGAGGGGGACCTGCTGGTCGCCACCGACGGGGCCAACTCCGGCGTCCGACGCCAACTGCTGCCGCACTTCCCGCTCACCGCGTACGACAGCCGGCTGATCTACGGCCGCACCCCGCTGACCGCCCGGGCACGGGAGCTGACCCCGCCGCCGGCACTCGACGGCTTCCTGGGCGTACTCGGCCCGGACGGCCGCGGCCTCGCCCTCGCCGCCCAGCGCTTCCGCCGCAACCCGGCCGAACTGGGGCTGCCACCGGCGGAGGACTACCTGATGTGGGGCCTGACCGCCCCGGCCGGGAGGTGCGGCCCCGACTTCTTCCGACTCGGCGCCGCCGAGCTGCTGGAACTGGCGGCGGACACCGTCGCCGACTGGGCCCCCTCGCTCGGCGCGCTGCTGCGACTGGCCGAGCCCGGGTACCTCGTGCCCGCGGGCATCCAGGCCTCCGCACGCCCCGAACCGTGGCCGCCCGGACCGGTGACCCTGGTCGGCGACGCGGCGCACCCGATGCCGCCGGCCGGCCTCAGCGCCGGAGCCGCCCTCCACGACGCGGGCCTGCTCGCCGCCCGGCTGACCTCGGGCGCGCCCCTGCTCGACGCGGTGCGCCGCTACGAGCGGGAGATGCTCGACCACGGCTTCGCCGTCGTCGCCAGGGCCGTCCGGAACCACGCGGGCGAGTACGGGGACCCGCCGTGATCGGAGGACGGCCTCAGCCGTGGGCGTGGGGGACGGGCCTCCCGGTGACGGCGTCGGTCAACGCGCGTGCGCCCAGCGGGCGGTGGAGGACGGCGGTGAGCCGGGCGATGCCGCCGTCCTCGCAGCCGATGTCCGGGCCGGAGGCGTCGCGGCGGTTCAGCATCAGGGTGACCTGGTCGGCCGATTCCCTCACCACCAGGTCGGGCTTGTAGTCGCAGCCGCTCCAGGAGGCGTCCAGCGTGATGGTGCGGTCGTCGGCCGCCACGGTCGTGTGCAGCGCGTCCGGGTCCGCCGGATCGATCCGGAACAGCAGCGAGGCGGGGCGGCGATTGTACGGGAGCGGGTCGTCGGATCCGCTCCCGTCACCACCCCACGCGTAACAGGCCGCCACCCCGACGCAGATCAGCCCCACCGCCGCGATCGCGCGCTTGTCGCCCCTGGTCAGTTCCATGCCGTGCTGCTCTCCGACGGTCGTGGGTGTGCGCCGGGCCCGGTCAGCCCGCCAGGCGCTCCGCCCAGGGATGGCCCGGGTGCACGAGCGCCAGCCACCCGCGCAGGGCCTCGCGCCGCGTACGGTCCAGTGACGGCAGCACGGTGTCGAAGTCCGCCCGGTCCTTGGGCCGCATCGTCTTCGCCTTGAAGAGCAGCACCAACTCCGGTGCGAGATAAGGGATCCCGTCCGCCGTCCGTTCGACGACCGCATCGTACGGCAACCGCAACCGCTCGTCCCGGCGGCAGATCCAGGTACCGCCCCGGTGCGGCTCACGGAAGACGTCGAGCAGGAAGCGGCCGCTCGACGGCTCCCGCACCCAGGTCTGGTGAGTGGCCGCCAGCGCCGCCGCGCCGGCCGCCGACCAGACCCGCCCATGACCCGCCGCGTCGAACACGAGCTCCGGGAAGCGTTCCCGGAGCTCGGGAAAGGACGCGGGGCGCGCCGCCCGGCCCCCCCGGCCCCGCGGGCGGGGGGGGGCGCCCCCGCGCCCCCCCCGGCCCGCCCCCCCCCCCCCGCCCCCCCCCGGCCCCCCCCCCCCCCCCCCCCCCCCCGCGCG
>NZ_JBHYGR010000075.1:11481-44023 GCF_042738155.1 Kitasatospora sp. NPDC059088
GCGCGCCCGCGCCCCTGGGCACCGCCCGCGCCCCCCGCGGGCAACCCCCGGGGGGGGGGGCGGCCGCGTCTGCCGCCCGAGGAACAGGTCCAGCGCCCAGCCCGCCGCGACGCACCAGCTCGCGCCGAACCCGCCCAGCCGCTCCGCGGCCTGTTCCGGCCGCCACGCGTCGGCCCAGCGGTCGGTCAGCTCGTCCGTACCCAGCACCAGGCCGCCGGGCGGGAGGGAATCGGTCATCACGACAACCTACCGGCCCCGGGCGCAGCTGTGCACAGTGGGCCGGAACGGGATTGGATCACAACGGAGTTGCGGAGGAACGACCGGAAGTCGTGGCCCCGGCCCGTAGATTGTGGCCATGATCGAGAAGACGTCGCCCGAGAGGTCACCGCGATCCACGGGGCAGCGGGGGAGACATGCCGCGCCCGGACGGGCCGGGGCCGGCGGAGTCGCGCGGTCGTCCGCGCTGATGGCCGTCGGGACGGTGGTGTCCCGGGCCACCGGGCTGATCCGGCAGGTGCTGCAGGGCGCGGCGTTGGGCACCGGCCTGCTGGCCACGACCTACAACCAGGCCAACACGGTGCCCACCAGCCTGTACTTCCTGCTGATCGGCGGTGCGCTGAACTCGGTGCTGGTCCCGCAGTTGGTGCGGTCCCGGGTGGCGGACGCGGACGGCGGGGTCGCCTTCGAGCAGCGGCTGGTCACCCTGGTGCTGTGCGTGCTGGGCGTCGGCAGCGCGCTGGCCACCTGGGCGGCGCCCGCGATCATCGGCATCTACCAGGACGACACCCCGGCCACCCACGAGGCCTTCGAACTGACCGTGGTCTTCGCCCGCTTCCTGCTGCCGCAGATCTTCTTCTACGGGGTGTTCGGCATCTTCGGGCAGACCCTCAACGCCCGGAACCGGTTCGGGGCGATGATGTGGACGCCGGTCCTGAACAACCTGGTGCTGATCACGGTGTTCGGCCTCTACCTCGGCCTGCTGACCGTCCCGGCGACGGTCGCGGAGATCACCGGCGCCCAGGTCCGGCTGCTGGGCATCGGCACCACCGTCGCCCTGGCCCTCCAGGCACTGGCCCTGGTCCCGTACGCCCGGGCGGCGGGCTTCCGGCTGCGGCCGCGGTTCGACTGGCGGGGCACCGGGCTGCGCGGCAGCGTGGGCGCGGCCCGCTGGACGCTGCTGTTCGTGCTCGCCAACCTGGTGGCGAGCACCGTGGTGACCAGGCTGGCCTCCGACGCGGACGCCGCGCTGCCCGGCGACGGGGTCGGCTACACCGCCTACAGCTACGCCCAGCAGATCTGGATGCTGCCCCAGTCGGTGGTCACGGTGTCGCTGATCACCGTGCTCCTCCCGCGAATGAGCCGGGCGGCGGCCGAGCACCGGATCGACGACCTGCGCGCCGACCTCTCCCGCGCGCTGCGGGTCAGCGGGGTGGTGATCGTCCCGGCGGCGTTCTTCTTCGCCGCCTTCGGCCCGGAGCTCGCCCGACTGCTGTTCGCCCACGGTGCCGCCGACGCCGCCACGACCGCTCCGCTGGGCCACATGCTGCAGGCCTTCGGGCTGGGGCTGATCCCGTTCTCGGCCCAGTACCTGCTGCTGCGCGGCTGCTACGCCTTCGAGGACACCCGGACGCCGTTCCGGACGGCGCTGTGGATCGGCGGCGTCGACATCGCGCTGGCCCTGGCCTGCCACTGGCTGCTGCCCGCCCGGTGGGCGGTCACCGGCATGGCCGCCGCCTACGCCCTGTCCTACGGGGTCGGCCTGCTGCTCACGGCGGTGCGGCTGCGCCGCCGCACCGGGGGGCTGCTGGACGGCCGCCGGATCTGCCGTACGTACGCCAAGCTGACCGCAGCCGCCGCGGTGGCCGGAGGCGTCGGCTGGGTCGTCGCCCGCTCCTGCGGGAACGGCCCGCTCCCGGCCTCCTGGGCGCCGGCCCTCCCCCTACTGGCGGGCGGCGTCACGATGGCGCTGCTGTTCCTCGTCGCCGCACGGCTGTTGCGGATCGGGGAACTGCGGAGCCTGCCGGGGCTGGGCTGACCGCCGCGGACGGTGTCCCCGGGCGCGGGCGTGGCGGCTGCTCCGGGCGGGCGCGGGAAAAGTGATCGCCTTTGCATGCTCATGTCGTTACAGTGCTGCGGGTCCCGAACCCCCACTCGGCAGACGGAGCGTCATGGCGATCGCACGCAGGTCCATCCTCAAGGGCACGTCGGCGGCCGGGGCCGCCCTGGTCGGCGGGGGTGCCGGCGCCGGGCCGGCGGCGGCGGAGGACGGGGCGGGCGACCCGCCCGCGAGCCCGCTGCTGCAGGCCAGGCCGCACCGGATCGGCGCGCCCTCGGTGAGCGGCCTGCACCTGCAGTTCGGCACCGACCCGGCCACCGAGATGACCGTCTCCTGGCTCACCCCGCAGTCCGTCCGGCGCCCGCTGGTCCGGCTCGGCACGCCCGAGGGCGGCACCGGGGCGGCGGTCGAGGCCGAGACCCGCACCTACCGGGACTCCCTCGGCAAGGACGAGGTGTACGTCCACCACGCCCGGCTCACCGGACTGCGCCCGGCCACCACGTACCTGTACAGCGCCGGGCACGACGGCGCGAACCCGGAGACCGGTACGTTCACCACCGCCCCGCGCGGCCGCACCCCCTTCACCTTCACCAGCTTCGGCGACCAGGCCACCCCCAACCTGCGCCGCAAGGTGGACTTCCCGGACGGCATGCCCTCACCGCTCGGCAAGTACCCGGTGTACACCACCAGCCAGATCGGCAGCCCGCACGCCGCCGACATCGTCGCCGCCGTCGAACGCGTCGGCCCGCTGTTCAACCTGGTCAACGGCGACCTCTGCTACGCCTCCTACGGCGGCCGGCACGGGCAGAGCCGCACCGCCATCTGGGCCGACTGGTTCATCAACAACAGCCGGTCGACACGGCTGCGCCCCTGGATGCCCTGCGCCGGGAACCACGAGAACGAGGGCGGCAACGGCCCGATCGGCGCCGACGGCTACCAGGCCTACTTCACCCTCCCCGCCTCCGCCGCCGACCGCGACGAGGAGACCCGGGGCATGTGGTACGCCTTCACCGTCGGCTCGGTGCGCTTCATCAGCCTCGCCAACGACGACGTCGCCATCCAGAACTCCGGCGAGACCTATCTGCGCGGCTACTCCGGCGGCGCCCAGCAGCGCTGGCTGGAGCGGGAGTTGCGCACCGCCCGGGGTGACCGGGGGATCGACTGGATCGTGGTCTGCATGCACCACCCGATGATCTCCAGCTCCCAGCACGGCTCCGGCAGCGACCTCGGCATCCGCGAGGCCTGGGGCCCGCTGTTCGACGCCTACGGGGTCGACCTGGTGGTCAGCGGCCACGAGCACTACTACGAGCGCTCCCACCCCGTCCGCGGCACCCTGCCGAACGACGCCCGCACCCCGGTGCCCACCGGCACCGACCCCCGGCTGGCCGACACCGGACGGGGCACCGTCCACATGGTCATCGGTGCCGGGGGCAACGCCGCCACCACCCAGGACGACCTGTTCGAGCGCCCCCAGGGCCGGGTGGTGATCGGCCTGGCGGACAAGCCCGCGCCGGGCGCGCCGTACCGGGAGTCGATCTGGCTCACCGAGGACGCGCCCTGGGCCGCCTACCAGGACCGCACCCACACCCACGGCTTCGCCGCCTTCGAGGTCGACCCCGGCGACCGCCGCGGCGGCACCACCACGATGCGGGTCACCTACTACACCTTCGACGGCCCGCACGGCGACCTCACCCCGGTCGACACCTTCACCCTGCACCGCCGCCGCACCGACGGGCACGGCTGAGGCGGAGATGCGGGGGCGGCGCCGACGGCAGGGCGGGGCCGGTGGCGGCCTACCCGGCTACCCGGCCAGGGCGTCGCCCTCGGCTGAGCCCGGTCCGCCCGGTCCGCCCGTGGCGTCCCGAGCGGCGGTGCGGGGTGCCGCGCCCTCCTCGACGGCGCGGCAGTTCCGGCAGGTGTTCCAGTGCGCACGCGGCCGACCCCGGTCGGCGGAGCGGTGCGGGGCGAGCGTCATGCCGGAGGTGTCCAGGCCGCACAGGGTGAGCGGGCCGCAGACGCCGGAGGCCTCCGCGGGGGCGGCGTGCGCGAGGCGCACCGGGTTCTCCGGATCGGCCGGCTGGTGGCCGGGGCCGAGGAGCCGGACGTTGGTCGGGATGTCGGGTTCGAGCACGATGACGGTGTCCATCCCATCAACGTCGTCGCAGAACCGGTGCGTTGCACGCGCACCGGGGCATCCGGACGAGTCGGGGCGGCGACCGCTGCTCAGCGGCCGCCGCCACCCGGGGGACGTCGCCCCGGGGATCAGCGCCGGGGATCAGCGCCGGAACAGGCCGGTGAGGGCGTCCCACCAGCTGCGCCGCTGCGCGGGGACGGTCGCGGTCGTCGTCGCGGTGTCAGCGGGTGTCGATGCCGAGGCCGCCTCCGTCCCCGCCGCCGATGCCGCGGCCTGGGCGGCCGCCCGCTGGGTGGCCGCCAGTGCGCGTTCGGCGAGCTCCCGTGCCTCCTCCGCCGCCCGCTCCGCCTCGGCGACCGACTCCGGGTCGGGCTCGATCTCCTGCGCCGTGAACTCCACCGGCAGCGCCGTCAGGTGGCGCGAGATCCAGGCCGAGCTCCAGGTCAACTCCTCCTCGGGGACGGCCAGTCGGAGGTCCGGCAGGAGGGTGAGCAGGATGTCGATCCCGGCCTCGGCGACGTGCCGGCCGATGTCCTGCCCGGGGCACTCGTGCGGTCCGGCCCCGAAGGACAGGTGGGAGCGGTTGCCGTAGAGCGGGGTGGCGAGGTCGGGCCGGACGGTCGGGTCGACGTTGCCCGCGGCGAGGCCGAGCAGCAGGAGGTCGCCGGCCAGGATCTGCTGGCCGCCCAGCTCGGTGTCGGTGGTGGCCCAGCGCCCGGCGACCAGGGACATCGGCGGGGAGTCCCAGAGCACCTGGTCGAGCGCCTCGCCCAGGGTCATCTGGCCGCCGGACAGGTGGGCGCGGAAGCGCGGGTCGGTGAGCACCATCTTCAAGGAGTCGGCGATCAGGTTGACGGTGGTCTCGTTGGCGGCGAGCAGCACCACCCGCAGGTGCTCCATCACCTCGTCGTCGGTCAGCCCGGCCGGGTGGGCGAGCAGGCGGCTGGTGAGGTCGTCGCCGGGGGACTCGTGCTTGATCGCGATGGTGCGGCGCAGGCTCGCCACCACGTACTCGTTGCTGGCGATGGCCGTCTCGGTGCCCTTCATCAGGTCCCGTGCGGCGTCGACGAGTTGGGGCCCGTACTCGTCGGGCATGCCGAGCAGCTTGGTCATCACCAGCATCGGCAGGTGCTCGGCGAACTGGGTGATCAGTTCGGCCCGGCCGGTCGGCCCGACGACCTGGACCAGGTCGGTGGTGAAGCGGCGGACGTGGCGGCGGATGCCGCGCCGGTCGAAGCCGTTCAGGCCGTCCAGCAGGGCGTTGCGCAGCCGGCGGTGCTCCTCGCCGTCGGCGAAGACGCAGATCGGCTGCCAGGCGACCACGGGCAGCAGCGGGGAGTCGGGCGGGACCTCGTCGTTGCGGAAGGCGCTCCACAGCCGGGAGTCGCGGGAGAACAGCGAGGGGGTGCGCATCGCGGTGATGTTGGCGGCGTGGCCGAGGATCAGCCAGGCCCGCTGGTCGCCGTGCAGCAGCACCGGGGCGACGTCGCCGTGTTCGGCGCGCAGCTTCTCGTAGAGGCCCGCCGGGTCGGCCTCGGCCTCGGGGCCGTACAGCCGGCGCAGTCCGCCGGGGCCGGTCGGCTCGACGGCGTGCCCGTGGGCGGGGCAGCCGGGCGGCGGGACGGGGGCGGCTTCGTCGTCGGGGAACGGGGTGGTCAACAGGGTCTCCGGGTCACGAGGTTCGGAAGCGGTACGACGGGGGTGGGGGCCGCGGGAGCGGGCCTCAGCCCGCGGGCGGTGCGGCCAGCTCGTACAGGTAGTGCATCAGCGTCATCAGGGTGTCCCGGCTGGACTGCCGGCTGCGCGCGTCGCAGGCGACGATCGGCACCTCGGCCGGCAGGTCGAGCGCCTGGCGCAGCTCGTCGAGGGCGTAACTGGGCGCCTCGGGGAAGCCGTTGACGGCCACCACGAAGGGCACGCCGCGGTCCTCCAGGCGGCCGATCACCTCGAAGCTGACCTCCAGCCGACGGGTGTCCACCAGGACGACGGCGCCCAGCGCGCCCTCGAACAGGCCGTTCCAGAGGAACCAGAACCGCTCCTGCCCGGGGGTGCCGAAGACGTACAGCACGAGTTTGTCGCTGATGCTGATCCGGCCGAAGTCCATGGCCACCGTGGTGGAGGTCTTGCGTTCGACCCCGGTCGGGTCGTCCACGCCGACCCCGGCCTGGGTCATGGTCTCCTCGGTGGTCAGCGGACGGATCTCGCTGACCGCGCCGACCAGGGTGGTCTTGCCGACGCCGAAGCCGCCGACGATCACCACCTTGACGGCCGTGGTGACGGTGTCGGGCAGCAGGTCCGCGCTCGCCGGGCCGACGACGGTGTCAGAGCCGCTGAAGTCCATGGATCACCGCCTCCAACAGGGCACGGTCGGGGAGTTCCGCCGCGGGCACGGCGGAACGGGCCTCGATCCGCCCGTCGTCGAGGAGGTCCGCCAGCAGGACGGTGACCACGCTCGTGGGCAGTTCGAGGTAGGCGGAGACCTCCGCCACCGAGAGCGGCGAGCGGCACAGCCGCAGGATCGCCGCGTGCTCGGGCTGCATGGCGGGAGTGGGCTCCGCGAGGGAGACGATCAGGGTGACCAGGTCGAAGACGCCCGGCCCGGAGGGGCCGCTGCGGCCGCGGGTGATCACGTACAGGCGATCGGGCTCGGGTCCGTCCCAGCCGCCCTGGTCGGCGGTCATGTCACTGCCTCACTGTGCTCGTTCACGTGCCCGCCCGGGGGCCGGGGGTGCTGGTCGGGGCCGCTGCGGGGGTCGTCGCCAGGGCCGCTGCCGGGGCCGCGGTGCGGCGGCTCACGCGACCACCTCCGGGTTGCGCGGCGGGGTGGAGAGGTGCTCGCCGATCCGGTCGACCAGGTCGCGCATCTGGTGGCTGACCAGCCCGGCGTCCACGCCCTCGTCGGCGAGCACCGCGAGGTAGGCGCGGTCGCCGGCCGACATCAGGTAGAAGTAGCCGCCGTCCACCTCGATGACGACCAGCTTCATCGCGCCGTTGCCGTGCGGGAACTCGTGCCCGACGGCGGCGGCCAGGCTCTGCAGCCCGGCGCAGGCGGCGGCCAGCCGGTCGGCGGTGTCGGGGTCGGCGCCGTACTGGGCGATCCGCAGGCCGTCGGCGGACAGCACGATGACGTGGCGCACGTACGGGACGCTGTGTGCGAGGTCGTTGAGGATCCAGTCCATGTTGCTGCGGTGCGGAATCACTGCTCGCCTTTCGCTGCCGTCTCTTCGGTACCGGGCTGTCCGGCGCTGTGCTGCGGGGTGGTGCCCGAGGTGGTGCCCGGGGGGTTGCCCGGGGTGGCGTCCTTGGTGCCGCCGGTGCCCTTGTAGCCCTCCATGAAGGCCTCCAGCCACAGGCCGGGCTGCTTCTTGGGGCGGGGCGCCGGGGCGGCCGGTCCGGCGGCGGGCCCGGCGGTGGGGCCGCTGGGCTGGGCGGTGCCGCGCGGGGGCGTGGCGAAGGCGGCCCGGCCGGTGGGGCGGCTGCGGCGGCGCTGGGGCAGGCCGTTGGGGGTGCGCTCGGTGACGACCACCTCGTCGTCCCCGGCCGCGGCGGGGGACGGCCCCCAGGGGGTGGTGGCGCCGAAGGAGGGCCCGATGCCGGCGGACCGCGCCGGTTCGGCGGCGGTGCCCAGGGTCGGGTGCCCCGGCCCGCCGGGCGCCCCGGCACCGGCCGACCCGGCACCGGCCGGGGTGGTCCGGGCGCCCCAGGGCCGGGCGGGGGCCGCGTGCCGGGGCGGGTTGGCCGGGAGCGGCCGCGGCCCGGAGAAGGCGCCGATGCCGTGCGCCCGCCCGGTCGGGGGAGCGGTGGTGAGCAGTTCCTGCGGCACCACCAGCACCGCGCGCACGCCGCCGTACGCGGAGCGGCGCAGCGACACCTGGAAGCCGTACGCCTGGCAGAGCCGGCCGAGGATGGCGAAGCCCAGCCGGGGGGACTCGGTGAGGTCGTCGAAGTCCTTGGACACCATGGCCTCGCGCATCGAGCGCTCGGCCCGGATGCGGGCCTCGTCGGTGAGTCCGAGGCCGCCGTCCTCGACCTCGATCGCTATCCCGCTCTGCACCTCGGAGGCGCTCAGGTGGACGTGGGTGTGCGGCGGGGAGTAGCGGGTGGCGTTGTCGAGCAGCTCGGCCACGGCGTGGATCAGGGGTTCGACGGCCGGTCCGGTGACCGAGATCTGGGTGACCGGGTGGAGGTCGACCCGCTGGTACTCGAGGATCCGGGACATCCCGCCGCGCAGCACGCTGTAGAGGGCGATCGGGCGGGTCCACTGGCGGCCGGGCCGGGCGCCGGAGAGCACGGCGATGGAGTCGGCGAGGCGGCCGACCAGGGCGTTGCCGTGGTCGAGGCGCAGCAGGTCGTCGAAGACCGCCGGGTCGTTGCCGTGCCGGTCCTCCATCTCCCGCAGGTCCTTGGCCTGGCGGTGGATGATCGCCTGGACCCGGCGGGCCAGGTTGACGAAGGCGCGCTCGGCGGAGTCGCGCCGGCTGACCTCGTCGTCGACGGCCTGGGCGATGCCGCGCACCACCTGCTCCAGCGAGGCGCGGAACTTCCGTGACAGCAGCGGGTTCGGGCGCTGGAAGGGCTGGAGCAGCACGTCGATCGAGGAGCCGTACCGGGCGCCGCCGACGAGCCGGCGCAGTTCGCCGGTGGCCATCCGCTCCAGCTCGTCCTCCTGCCCGGCCAGCTTGCGGTGCAACTCCTCGACGCGCCGGGTGTGTTCGTCCCGCAGGTCGGCGAGGGCCCGCCCGCGGCGGGCGGACTCGGCGGCCACCACCGCGACCAGCACGGTGGCCGTCGCCCCGCACCACAGCACCTGGGCCCGGGCTCCGGCCGACACCACCACCGCGGCGACCGCGACCGCCGCAGCCATCACGGCGGTGGGCAGTATCCAGCCGAGCAGGGGCGCGGGGCGCCGTCTGGTGGGTGACGTACCAGCTCGAAGCATTCGGCATCCTCAAACGATCGGACGATCGGAACAGAAGTCGGGAACGGGTGGGAACGAACGGGGTCGGGCGACGACCGGCTCCGGAGGCGTGGTGCTGCAGCATAGCCAAGTTCAGGACAATCCTGACCGAAACTCAAAAATACTGTCCGTCAACCGACTTGTGGCAACTTGCCGGACATGACCGACATCTCGCACACCTGTCGGAGTCCGGTCGGCCACCGCCCGTCACCAGGCTTCTCGCCCGGCCGCCCGCGCACCGGCAACCCGGCCGGGATTCGCCCATGTGAAGGGTTTCCGGCCCAAGTCGCCACGATCAGAGACGAGTTCGTGCTACGAGCGGCTCGCGGTGCGCGGTGATCACTCCTCCGGGGGACGTCCCGGCGTGGCGCAACATCTGTTGCGCCAGCGAGCAATGACCGTTGACGCCCTCGGCGGTCCGCCCCTACAGTGCGGGCCATGGACGACAACGACCCCGGACGGCGGGTGGCGGCCCAGGTGGCCGCAGGTGGCGGGCTGGACGGCCTGCACCGGCTCTCGGAGACGATCGAGGCGCTGGAGGAACGGCGCACGGACCTGGTCGAGGAGCTGCGGCGCGGCCGGCAGGCGACCTGGGAGGAGATCGGCCGCGCCTGCGGGATGACCCGCCAGGGCGCCACCCGCCGCTGGGCCGGCCGGCTGCGCGCGCGCTCCTTCGGCCTCGCGGCCACCGCCTACCAGCAGGGCCGGCCCGGCTACCCGCAGGCCCTGATCGGCTCCGCGGTGCCCCGCGAGGCCCGACGGGTGCTCGACCTGGGCGCCGGCACCGGCAAGTTGACCGGGATGCTGGTCGAGGCCGGGCTGGACGTGGTCGCGGTCGAACCCGACCCGCAGATGCGCGACCGGCTGGCCGCCGCCGTGCCGAAGGCCGCCGTACGGGCCGGCTCGGCCGAACGCATCCCGCTGCCCGATGCCAGTGTGGACGCGGTCGTGGTCGCCCAGGCCTGGCACTGGTTCGACCGGGCCACGGCCGTCCCGGAGATCGCCCGGGTGCTCGCCCCCGGCGGGACCCTCGCCCTGATCTGGAACGTCCGGGACGAGACCGAGCCGTGGGCGGCCGAACTCGGCGCCCTGATGCACCGCTCGGACCGTCAGCGGCTCGACACCGCACCGGACCTGCCGGCCCCCTTCGGCGCCCCCGAGCGACTGGAGATCCGCTGGGAGCACCCCACCACCCCGGCCGGCGTCCTCGACATGGTCGCCTCCCGCAGTTACGTCATCGCCCTGCCCGAGGCCGACCGCGCCCGGCTGCTGGCCGACGTCGAGCAGTTGCTCGCCACCCACCCCGACCTGGCCGGCCGGGACGAGATCGCCGTGCCGTACGTGACCAGGTGCACCCGGGTCCGCCTCGGCTGAGCCCGGGCGCCGGGGCGCAGCCGGTCGGGCGCCGGGGCGCAGCCGGTGGCGAGGGGCTGACAAATGTCACGGTCCGGCGGTGTGGCAGCACACTGCCGACCACCCCGGTCCGACGGCCACGATGAAGCCATGACCTCCACCGACCTGCACCACCCCGACACCCGTCGGGCCTTCCGCACCGTACGGCACCTCGTGCTCGTCTACCTCGGCCTCAGCGCGCTCACCATGCTGGCGGCCTTCGCCCTCCGCTCCCACACGGACCTGATCACCCCGTCCGTGTGGGTGCGCGGCACCATCGTCCTGGTCAGCGCCGCCGTCACCCTGCTGCTGACCGTCCGGGCGGCGCGCGGCTCCCGCGGCGCCTTCCGGCGGCTGCGGATCATCTCCGGCGTCATGCTGGTCGCGATTGCTGCGATCATCGCGGTGCCGGGCGTCTTCCCGGTCTGGATGAAGATCGAACAGGGCCTGTGCGGCCTCGCCCTCGCCGGGGCGGCTGTGCTGCTCAACGGACGGCAGCTGCGCACGCTGTTCGCCGCCCGGCCCTGAGGAAGGACAGAAGGTGACCGACAGGGTGACCGACCTCGACCGGGAGGGCACGCCGGCCCCCGCCCACCGCTGGGCGGGGGGCCTGCGGCGGATACTGCTGGGCGCCGGGATGCTGGTCTTCCCGGCGCTGACCGCGGTGGCCATGAGCGGCAACGCCAGCGGCACGGCGGCGCTCGCCGGGTACGCCGTCGTCGTCGCGTTCTGCCTCTGCTACGTCCTGCTCGCGCTCACCCTCGGGCGCACCGGGCCGCAGCGGACGCGGTGGATCAAAGCGCTGCTGGCCGTGATGACCGCGCTGTTCCTGGCCGCGCTGCCGTCCGCCCACGCGGACGCCTTCTTCCTGGCCACCGTGCTGGTCTCGGTGGTCGCCGTGCTGTGGCGCAAGTACACCGTCCCCGTGGTGGCCGGCGGCACCCTCGCCGCCCTGCTGCTGCCCTGGGCGGTGCCGGCCTGGCACACCGGGCCCGGCGGGTTCCAGGCGCTCGCCCTGCTGTTCACCTCGCTCACCTGCGGCGCCTTCGCCGAGATCGCCGCCACCAACCAGGCCCTGGTGGCCGCCCGGGCCGAGGTCGCCCGGCTCGCCTCCGAGGCGGAACGCAACCGGATCGCCCGCGACCTGCACGACCTGCTCGGCCACTCGCTCACCGCGATCACCGTCAAGTCCCGCCTGGCCCAACGGCTGGCGGTCAAGGACGTGGACCAGGCGGTGGCGGAGATGAGCGCCGTGGAGACGCTCTCCCGCCAGGCCCTGGCCGACGTACGGGCCGCGGTCTCCGGCTACCGCGAGGTCACCGTGACGGGCGAACTCGCCCGCGGCCGCGAACTGCTGCGCGCCGCCGGGGTGGTGGCCGACCTGCCCTCGGCGGCCGACGCGGTCGGACCGGACCAGCGCGAACTCTTCGGCTGGGTGCTGCGGGAGGGCCTCACCAACGTCGTCCGGCACGCCCGGGCCGCCCGCTGCTCGGTGCTGCTGACCGCGACCTCGGTGGAGATCCGCGACGACGGCCGGGGAGCGGCAGGCGGCCCCGGCGCCGGGCTGGTCGGCGGCGGCAAGGGGCTGACCGGGCTGCGCGAACGCGTCGCGGCGGCGGGCGGTACGGTCGAGGCCGGCCCGCTCGACCCGCGCGGGTGGCGCCTGCTGGTCACCGTCCGGCCGCCCGACTCCCGCCCCGAAGGGACGACATGACGATCCGCCTGCTGCTCGCCGAGGACCAGGAGCTGGTCCGCACCGCGCTGCGCGCCCTGCTCGACCTGGAGGACGACTTCGAGGTGGTCGCCGCCGTCGGACGCGGCGACCAGGTCGTCGAGGCCGCCCGCGAGCACCGGCCGGACGTCGCCCTGCTGGACATCGAGATGCCCGGACTGGACGGCCTCGCGGCGGCCGCGGTGCTCGCCCAGGAGGTGCCCGGCTGCCGGGTGGTCATCCTCACCACCTTCGGCCGGGCCGGCTACCTGCGCCGGGCGATGGAGGCGGGCGCGCTCGGCTTCGTGGTGAAGGACGCCCCGGCCGAGGTGCTGGCCGACGCCGTCCGCCGGGTCGCGGTGGGCGAGCGGGTGGTCGACCCGGAACTCGCCGCCGCCACCCTCGCGGCCGGCACCTCCCCGCTCACCGCCCGCGAACGCGACGTCCTGAACGCCACCCGCTCCGGCGCCGGAGTCGCCGAGATCGCCGGGAAGCTCTACCTCTCCGAGGGGACCGTCCGGAACTACTTCTCCTCGGCCATCGCCAAGACCGGCACCCGCAACCGCACCGAGGCGCTGCGCGCCGCCGACGAACGCGGCTGGCTGTAGCCCCTCACCCGCCGGGCGTAGCCCCTCACCCGCCGGGCGCCGGGGGCAGCCGGAAGCCGACCTCGGCGCCGCCGGAGGGGGCGGCCGTGGCGAACACCGAGCCGTGGTCGGCGGCGACCAGGTCGTGGACGATGGCCAGGCCCAGCCCCGAGCCCGGGGTGGACTGGGTACCCGCCGCGCGGTAGAAGCGCTCGAACACGGCCTGCCGGTCGCCCGGGGCGATGCCCGGCCCCTGGTCGCGCACGGCCAGCCGGCCGCCGGTGACCCGGATCTCCACCGGGGTGCCGTCCGGGCTGAACTTGACGGCGTTGCCGACCAGGTTGTCCACGCAGCGCTGGAGCGCGCGCGGGCGGGCCAGCACCGGCACCGGCCCGTCGGTGGTGACGGTGATCTCCCGGCCGGTGCGGCGGCGGAAGCGGCGGGCGCTGTCCTCGGCGGCGGCCGGCAGGTCGACTGGCTCCGGGTCCTCCGCCGTCCACTGGTCGGTGGCCAACTCGACCAGCTCGCGCACGAGTTCGTCCAGTGCGACGGTCTCGGTGACCAGGGTGCCGAGGATCTGCTCCTCGTCCGCGGGGGCGAGCCGGCCGCGGGCCCGCTGGAGGAGTTCGGCGCAGCCGCGCACCGAGGTCAGCGGGGTGCGCAGCTCGTGGCTGGCGTCCTGCACCAGGCGCTGCTGCTGCTCCCGGGAGCGCCGCAGCGCGCCCACCATCGCGTCGAAGGCGCGGGTGAGGCGGCCGACCTCGTCACGTCCGGCGGCGGGCAGCGGGGTGGTCAGGTCGCGGGTGGTGGTGATGTGCTCGGCGGCGTGGGCCAGCCGCCGCACCGGGCGCAGGATGCGGCCCAGCACGAGCCAGCTGAGCAGCGCGGAGCCGACCGCGGCGGCGACACTGGTCCAGGTGATCCGCAGCAGGAAGGCCTCGTCGACGGCCGTCACCCCGGCGTAGGTCTGGCCGACCGTCACCGCGCCCCGCCCGTCGGAGCGGGCCTTGGTGAGCAGGCCGTACGGAGTGCCGTCGATCTCGACGTCCTCCTGGTGGGAGCCCTGCCCGGTGCGGGCCACCTCGCGGGCCCGGTCCGAGACCGGCAGCGCCGCCGCGCCCGGGGTGAGCGGGCGGGCGGTGCCGTCGGGGGCCAGCAGCTGTTCGACGGTGTCGGGCCGGGCGATCGGGACACGGTCGAGGTCCACGGCGGCGAGCACGGTGTCGGCCCGGTCCGCCAGGCTCAGGTCGAGCTGGTCGGCGACCAGGGTGGTGACGCCGCGGTAGGCGGCGACGACCGGCACGGCGATCGCGAGCAGCACGGAGGCGAGGACGACCAGGCCGATCCTGGCGCGCAGCATCAGGCGGTCCGGGCGGTGTAGCCGACGTTGCGCACGGTGTGGATCAGCCGGGGTGCGCCGTGCTCCTCGGTCTTGCGGCGCAGGTAGCCGACGTACACGTCGAGCGAGCGGGAGTCGGTGTCGAAGTCGTAGCCCCAGATCCGCTCGTAGATCTGGTACCGGGTCAGCACGGTGCCCTGGTTGCGCAGCAGCAGCTCCAGCAGGTCGAACTCGGTCTTGGTGAGGTCGAGCGGGCGGCCGCCGCGGTGGGCCCGGCGGGCGGCCGGGTCCAGGGCGAGGTCGTCCAGGCCGAGGTCGGCGCTCT
Organism: Kitasatospora sp. NPDC059088; assembly: GCF_042738155.1. NCBI lineage: Bacteria > Bacillati > Actinomycetota > Actinomycetes > Kitasatosporales > Streptomycetaceae > Kitasatospora > Kitasatospora sp. NPDC059088. The sequence goes on from NZ_JBHYGR010000075.1 coordinate 25,983, forward strand.
CGGCGCCGACCGGCTCGGTGCGGCGCAGCAGGGCGCGTATCCGGGCCAGCAGTTCCTCGGTGGCGAAGGGCTTGGCGAGGTAGTCGTCGGCGCCCGCGTCCAGCCCGGCGACCCGGTCGCCGAGCTGGTGGCGGGCGGTGAGGACCAGGACGGGCAGCCGGTCGCCGCGCCGGCGCAGCATCCGGCACAGCGCGAGGCCGTCGAGCCGGGGCATGACCACGTCCACCACCGCGAGGTCGGGGCGCCGGTGTTCCAGGAGCTCCAGGGCCTCCTGGCCGTCGGCGGTGGTGAGCACCCGGTAGCCCTCGAAGCGGAGCAGGTGGTCGAGGGTGTTGCGGACGCCGGGGTCGTCCTCGACGACCAGGACGGTGCGCCGGGCGGCGGTGGGATCTGTCATGGCGTCATCTTCGCTGGTGGCGGGCGTGGTCATGGCGGCCGGGGGGCGGTCGGGGGCGGTCCGTGGGCGGCTCGGAGCCGGGTCAGCGCGGGACGGGGACGACCGGCACCGGCGGGACGCCCGCCAGGCAGGAGGTGTCGCCGACCTCGCCGGTGCGGATGAAGCGGCCGGCGATCTCCAGGGTGCAGCCGGTGGACTCCATCTCCGGGACGTGTCCGCTGTTGGGCACCGAGACGAACGCGCTGTGCTTGAACTGGGCGGCCGCACGGCGGGAGTTGAGCTCGGGGGTGTTGGTGTCGAGGTCCCCGGAGAGCACCAGGACGGGGACGTCGGGCACGTTCCGCAGGTCGGTCGGCTGCGGGCGGGCGGTGCCCCGGCGCGGCCAGTTCAGGCAGTTGTCCCCGCCGTCGGTCTGCCCCTCGGCCCAGCCCTTGGCGCTGAACGCCCCGAAGTCGGCCGGGTCGGTGGCGGCCAGGGCGGCGCGGTACTGGCGGCGGCGCTCCGCGACCGGGGCGTCCTGGTCCCAGGCACGGGCGTAGTCGTTGCAGGTGACGGCCAGGAAGGAGGCCTGGTCCTCGGTGCCGGTGCCCTCGATCTGGCCGCGCACCAGGGCGGTCAGCGGCGCCTCGTCGCCGGCGGCGAGGGCGTGCAGGGCGGCGGGCAGGGCGCCGAGCAGGCCGGGCTCGCCGGGGTGCAGGCCGATGCCGCGGGTGGCGGGCTCGTACATCAGGTTGGCGAGCTTGTCCTCGGTGAACGCCACGGTGCGCTTGCGGCCGTCGACCGTGGCGGCCACCTTGAGCGGGCGGGTGCGCAGCCGCTCGGTGACGGCGGCGAGGTCGTGCACCACGGTGTCCGGGTCGCAGGAGCCGCTGCGCTCGCAGATCCGGCGCAGCGTCAGCGACACCTGCTGGGCGCCGGGGCGGGCCAGCGAGTCGAAGGCGAGGGGGTAGGCGCCGGACAGCACCATCCGGTCGACCCGCTCGGGGTGGCGGTCGGCGTAGACCGGCATCAGGTAGGTGCCGTACGAGAGGCCGTACAGGACCAGCTTGGGGGCGCCCAGGCGCTCGCGGGCCGCGTCGAGGTCGTCGGCGGTGGCGGCGCTGGTGTAGCCGCGGGCGCGCGGGCCGAGCTCCTCGGCGCAGTCGGCGACCAGCTCGCGCTGGTCGGCCCGCGGGGCCCAGCGGTACTCGGCCTCGGTGACGTCGCAGGGCAGCCGGCCGGAGCGGCCGGTGCCGCGCGGGTCCAGCAGGAGCAGGTCGTAGTCGTCCAGCACTCCCTGGAGTGCCGTGCTCACCTGCCCGGCGCGGTCGATCATGGTCTCGCCGGGGCCGCCCGGGTTGAGCGCGATGGTGCCCAGGGCCGGGCCGGGGCGGCTGTGGCGCACCACGGCGTGGCTGACGCCGATGGTGCCCAGGCCGGGCTCGTCGGCGACCAGCGGGCGGCGCATCGTGGTGCAGTCGACCCGGTGCCCGGGGACGGTCGGGCACCAGGCGGGCCGGCCCTCGGCGCCGGCGGGCGCCGCCTGGGCGGGGGAGGGGAGGGCGCCGATCGGGAGCGCCGTGGCGAGGACGGCCAGCGCGGCGGCGGCCAGGCCGCCCCGGCGGGCCCGCTTCGGGGTGGTGGTCGGGGTGGTCGGGGTGGTGTGCGTGATCGCGGTCATCGCGGTGCCCTCCTGGCGTCCTGCGGTCGGTGTGGGAACGACCTTGCCTGGGGCGCGTCAGGCGTTCGGCAGAGCGATGACAAAGGCGTGTAAGAACTCTCACCGGCCGTGGCGACCGGGCCCGGACGCGGATGTCGGAGCGGGGCGGTACGGTCCTGGTCATGGCAGCCCGGATCGATCTGACCCTCGACTGCGCGGACGCGCAGCTCCTCGCCGCGTTCTGGCGGACGGCCCTGGGGTACGTGGACGAGCCGCCACCGCCCCCGTTCCGCACGCGCGCGGAGTGGCTCGCCCAGTTCGACCTGCCGGAGGACGACTCGGCGGACGACGGCGCCTGGCTCTGCGACCCGCAGGGGGTCGGTCCCCGGCTGTCCATCCTCCGAGTGCCCGAGCCGAAGCGGGCGAAGAACCGGCTGCACATCGACATCCGGGTGCCGGGCCACGGCGGTCCGGCCGAGCGCTGGGCCCGGGTCACCGCGGAGGCCGCGCGGCTGGCGGCGGCGGGCGGGCGGGTGCTGGCGGAGGCCGACGGGCACCACGTGGTGATGGCCGACCCGGAGGGCAACGAGTTCTGCGTGGCGGCGGGCCCGGCCACGGGCTGAGCCGGGGCGTGCCACGGGGCGTGCGGTCCGACGGGGGAGCGCCGCGGGCCGGGCCGGTGGTCGTCGGCCCGGCCCGGCCCGCGCGCCGGTCCGGTCAGGCCTTGATGGTGAGCCAGGCGCCGAGGCCGTTGCAGCCGCGGGCGTCGTAGGTGGTGCTGCGGTAGCCGGCCGGGATCGGCGAGTAGGGGCAGGTCCAGATGCCGTTGCGGACCTGCTCGTGGAACCAGGCGCCGACGCCGCTGCAGCCCTGCGGGTTGTAGTTGGTCAGCACGTAGCCGGAGACGATCGGCGAGCCCGAGCAGGTCCACAGGCGGTTCTGGGCGGGCTGCTGGAACCACGCGCCGTGGTTGTTGCAGCCGCTCGCGTTGTACATGGTGATGACGTAGCCGCTGGGCACGGGCGCGCCGGAGCAGCTCCAGCCGCCCGTGGCGGAGGCGGTGCCGGCCGCCGCGGTGCCGGTGAAGGCGGCGGCGAGCACGGCGATCGCTGCGGCCGCCCGTCCCAGGCGGGTGGTCAGCTGGCGGAGGGTCCTGGTCACGGTGTCACCGGTCCGATCGGTCGTCCCCGCGCCGCTGTCGGGGGCGGGGCGGGAGGGGGAAGTGCGAGGCTGCGCCGCACCCTAGCGGCGGTGATCAGGTCCCTGAAAGATCAGGATCGCAGGATCTTCACAACTGACCGAAAACGATCCGTCGGGACTCCTGCCTCCGCCGAGCCGTGGTGGGGACAACCCCAGGACGGACACACCCGCTGGCCGGACTGCGGTTCGAGGGCGACCGACCGTACCGTCGGCGGCATGAACTCCCTACGCCCGAAGGGCAGATCACGCTCCGTCCGACTCCGGGCCGGCACCGTGCTGGCGCTGGCAGCCCTGGCCACCACGACCGTGACGGCGGGGGTCGCGTCGGCGGCCCCGACGGACCGGTGGGACCGGTCGGACCACGGCGAGCGCGGTCGACTGGTCTCCGCCCGGCTGACCGGCACCCTCGACAGCAAGGACGCCGTCGCCACCGCCCTGACCGCTGCCAAGTACGACGCGGGCGCCGTCCGCTACGGCGTGGACACCTACCGCCTGGAGTACCGGACCGTCGACCCGCAGGGCCGGCCGACCACCGCCAGCGGCCTACTGGTGCTCCCGCGCGGTGGCGAACACCAGCTGCGGACGGTCTCGTTCACCCACGGCACCGCCAGTTACCGCGGCGACGCCCCCTCCACCACGGCCAAGCCCGGGTTCGTGACCTCGCCCGCCCTCACCTACGCCTCCGCCGGGTTCGCCGCCGTCGCCCCGGACTACCTGGGCCTGGGCACCGGCCCCGGCACCCACCCCTGGATGGACGTGCCGTCCGAGACCACCGCTTCCCTGGACATGCTCCGGGCGGCCCGCGCCTTCGCCCCGCGCACCGGCCGCACCCTCGGCCACGACGTCCTGGTCACCGGCTTCTCCCAGGGCGCCTCGGCCGCGACGAGCCTCGCCCGCGCCCTCCAGGACGGCGACGACCGCTGGTTCCGCCTCCGAGCCCTCGCCCCGGTCAGCGGCGGCTACGCCTTCCGGGAGGCCGAGCTGCCGGCCCTGCTCGACGGCTCCCTGGAGCCCAAGTCGAGCGCGCTGTACGCCGCGTACCTGCTCGTCGCCTGGAACCGGCTGCACCACCTCTACGACTCCCCGGGCGAGGTGTTCCAGGAGCCGTACGACCGTACCGTCGAGGCGCTGTTCGACGGCTCGCACACCGGCCCGGAGCTGTTCGCGGGCACGCCGGGCACCATCGGCGAACTGCTCACCCCGCGCGCCCTCGCGATGCTGCGCCACCCGGCCGGCCGCTTCGCCGCAGCGCTCCGGGTGGCCGACGGCACCTGCGACTGGGCGCCGCGAGCCCCCGTGCGGCTCTACGCGGCCGAGGCCGACGAGCAGGCCGCCGACGCCAACACCGACCACTGCGCGGCCGCGCTGCGCGCGCACGGCGCGGACCCGGAGGTCATCGACCTCGGCACCCCGGACTTCGCGGGCTCCCGCCACCTGGGCTCCAACGTGGCCGCCACGGCCGACATCGTGCGCTGGTTCAGCGCCCTCGGCTGAGCGGGTGCGGGCCGCGCCACGGCTGATCGCCGCACAGCTGATCGTGGCGCGGCCGCCGTTGGCACGGCCCCCGCCCGCTCAGCCGGAGCGCAGGACCCGGAACCGGTCGGGCGCCGCCGGATCCCGGTCGACCACCTGGACCGGCGGCCACGCCCACTGCCACACGCCGCTGCCGGGCACCCGGGTGAACCGGATCCGCCCCCGGGTGCCCGCGACGTCGACCCGCGGCCAGGCCGCGGCGACGCGCTCCCGGTCCGCACCGGCGGAACGCAGCACCTCGGCGAGGACGGTCACGGCGTCGTAGCCCTCGAAGGCCACGAAGGACGGCGCCTCGCCCAGCCGCTCCCGCACGGCCGCCGCGACGCGCTCGCCGGTGGCGCCCAGCCGCTCGGGCAGGTAGCGCAGGAACGGGACGGCCGCGCCCTCCTCGCCCAGCAGCGCCCGCCACTGCGGGAACTCCGGCTGCCCCGCCGGGGCACCGATCAGGACCCCGGCGAGGCGCCGGTCACGGCGGACGGCCCGGACGATCGGCACGGCCGGCTCGGGGTGGCCGACCAGCAGCAACAGGGCCGTCGCGCCGTGCCGGGCGAGCTCCCCGCACAGCTCGGCGGGGGAGAGCGCGGCGGCGTCCAGCTCGACGACGGTGCCGCCGTGCGGAGCCAGGCGCTCGCGCAGGACACGGGCCCCGGCGGCCCAGTAGACGCTCTGCTGGGCCGCCACGGCGATCCGGCGGTGGCCCGCGTCGAGGAGGAACTCCGCGTAGATCCGCCAGCCGTTCGACTGCGCCGGGCAGAGCCGGGCGACCCCGTCCGTCGGCCCGTCGGTGAGCGCGTCCAGGACGGCCGAGGAGCAGAGGTACGGCACACCGAGCGCCTCCGCCCGCGCGGCCACCGCCCGGGCGACCACGCTGTGGTACTCCCCGGTCAGGGCCACCACGCCCAGGCCCGCCAGCTCCTCCACCGCCGCCGCGGCCCGCTGCGGATCGGCCGCCGTGTCCCGGACCAGCAGGTCCAGCGGCCGGCCGGCGATCCCGCCCGCGTCGTTGACGTCCCGGACGGCGGTCTCCAGCCCGGCGAGCAGCTGCCGGCCGGCCTCGACCCACCCCGGGCGACTCAGCGGGACGAGGGCGCCGATCGGCACCGACGGACCGTCGGCGCGCTCCGCGCCGGCCGACGAAGATGGCGTACTCATGGGCCGGCGTCTCCCGCCTGACGGTCCGGTGACAGGCGCTCCTCCGGACCGCCGACCGGCGGGGCCGGGAGGCGCACCTGTGTGATCATGCCGGACATTGCACCCGGCCCGGGGGGTGGCGGGCAACCGGTTTTTCGCCGAGGTGCTGCGCGTGACCCGCGCGAAACCGGCCGTGGTCAGTCGCAGACGAAGCAGGGCGGCCGGTCCCGGGCGGTGACGGCACCCGCGGTGTCGAGGCTGTCACCGGGCACCTGTATGTTGATCAGTCGCCGACCCTGCCGCGCTCCCCACCGGGATGCCGACGCCCGGGTCCGGCCCGGACCGGTACGCGCATCGCGGAGGTCGGGCCGTCGGTGCGGGGGGAACTGCGGAGGGACCTCGGCCCGGGGCGGAAAGCCGCTCACCGTCCCGACGTTCCCGAAGGATCCCGTATGACCGTTCCTGTCCCGCCCGACAGCCCGCAGCCGGGGGCGGCGCCCGCCGGCGCCGACCCGGGGACGCCGCTGACCCCGGGGCAGGGCGAGGCTCCGGAGCAGGCAGACACTCAGAGCGAGGCCCTGAGTGAGGCTCAGGTCGACGCCCAGGGCGAGGCGAAGGGCCCCGCCGCTGAGCCCGCGCCCGCCGATGCCGAGGCCGCCGTCGACGTCGTCCCGCTCGCCGAGGCCGCCACGCCTGCGCCCGCCGATGCCGTCTCGCTCGCCAAGGCCGCTGAGCCCGCGCCCGCCGATGCTGAGGCCAAGGCGGAGGCCGAGGCCGAGGCGGAGGGCCCCGCCGCCGAGCCCGATTCCGCGCCCGTGCCCGCCGACGCGGCGCCTGTGGCGCCTGTCGCGCCCGTGCCGGTCGGTGCTCCCGCTGCCGTAGGGGGCCCGTCGCCGTTCGCTCCTCCGGAGGCGGCCCCGACCCCGCCCCCCGCCCCGGCCGCGTACCCGGCCGCGTATCCGGCCCCGGGCCAGGGCCCGGCCGGTGCGCCCGGTGCGTACCCGGGCGCGCCGTACTGGCAGGGCTACCCGGTGGTCCCGCCCCAGCCGCGCAACGGCCTGGGCACCGCGGGCATGGTGCTCGGGATCGTCGGCACCGTCCTCGGCCTGGTCGTCGTGCTGTTCTGGCTCTCCTGGCTGCCGGCCCTGCTCGCGCTGATCTTCGGCATCATCGGCCTGGGGTACGTGCGCAAGGGCGAGGCGACCAACCGGGGGGTGGCCCTGGCGGGCGTCATCCTGGGCGTCACCGGCCTGCTGCTGTCGGTCGGCGGCGGGGTGGTCTTCGCCGTGGCGCTGAACTCCGTGCAGGAGGACGAGAAGGCCGAGGCGCACGCCGCCCGGCTCCGCTCCGAGGCCGACGACCGGGCCGCCGCCGACCGGGCGGCGAAGGCCAAGGAGAGGCTCGACGCAGCGAAGAAGAAGTTCGAGGAGGAGCAGCAGGCGCGGGCCGCCGACGAGAAGGCCCGGCACCTGGGCTTCGGCCAGTCCTACACCTACGCCGACGGGTTGAAGGTCACGATGGCCGCGCCGCAGCCGTACGTGCCGAACGAGACCGTGTTCCCGGCGCCGAAGAACAGCACGATCATCCAGATACGGATCACCGTCACCAACACCGGCTCCAAGGACGTCTCGCTCGTCGGATCGGGGCTGCCCACCGTCAAGGACGCCAACGGGGGCCTGGTCACCGCGCTGATCGACGGCAGCGGCCGGATGAAGTTCATCGGTGACTCGCTGGCGCCGGGCGCGGAGGCCACGGGGGTGTCGGCGTACGCGCTGCCGAACGCCGCGGCCGACCCGTTCTCCGTCCAGTTCACCTACTACGGCAGCGGGCAGGGCATGAAGTCCGTGACCTGGACCGGCTCCCCGAACTGACCCGGGTTCCGGCTCCGGCTCCGGCTCCGGCTCCGACATACCGAGACCCCTGACCCCCGACCCCTAGCCTCCAGGGGCCGGGGGTCAGTCGTGTGCGAGGCAGCGCCGGAGCTCGTCCAGCCGGTAGTAGTGGCTGCCCTCGGCGATCGGCCGGCAGGAGGGCTTGAAGGCGATCTCCTCCTCGTTGTAGAGCATCCGGACCAGGTGGTCGGCCGGGCCGCCGTCGGAGGGCGCGTTCTCGTAGAGGTCCCACTGGATGTTCGCGGCCATCGGCACCACCTCGGCGCCGCGCCACGGGTTGTTCCGGTAGCTGTAGGGCTGTTCGGGATCGGCGCCCTCGGTGCTGCCGGGCAGGCCCATCAGGGCGGCGAGCGGCTCGATCTCCTCGGCGTGGGTGAAGCGCAGCACCGCGCCGTTGTGGTTGCGGCCGTCGGCCCTGGCCCCGGCCTGGGCGAGGAGGTCGTCGAGGAGGACGCCGGCCATCCGGTAGGTGATGGTGCGTCCGCTGAACGCGGGGCCCTTCTGGTAGAACTCCTCCGCGTCGTCGAGGTAGCCCAACCACCGGGCGTCGTGGGCGGTGAGGTAGCGGGAGAGGTCGACCGAGGGCGCCTCCACGGCGAGATCGGGAGCCGCGCTGTACAGCTCGTACAGCGAGCGGGCGAAGGAGAGCTGCTCGTCGACGGGCAGCGCCGTGACGAAGTCCGCCCGGAACAGGCGGGAGAGGGCGTGCCGGGCCGCTTCGGCGGTGCGCGGATCGGCCTCGTTCCGGGCGAGGACCGCGGCGAGGTCGGGGTCGTTCGCCAGGTACGCGCGGTAGTCGGCGTTCTGCGGCTGCTTGTGGAAGTACAGCAGGTCCTTGTCGGTCACCGGGGCCCCGATCAGGCCCGTCAGGCCGGGGTCGCCGGCGGTCAGGCCCGCGGTGAAGGCGTCGGCGCTGGCCACCGCGCGCGGGACGCCGGAGGTCTCCACCAGGACGGGCTCCCGGTCGGCGACGATCGTCCGGAACAGGGACGGCAGCCGCTGCTCCAGGCGCAGCGCCGTCTGCCGGTGCTCCCGGGCTCCCAGGGCGGAGAGGTTTCCGTAGCCGAGGGTGGCGGCGGAGGCCAGCAACGACCGTACCTGCGGGGCGAGTCGGGCCCCGAGGTCGGTGAGGGCGTCCTGCCGCTCCGCCTCGGCGAGGACGGCGAGCACGGCGTCGCCGTCCTCGCTGCCGGTCATGGCCCGGGAGCCGTGGCGGGCGACGTTCTCGGTGAAGACCGGGCGGAAGCCGTGAGGGGGCTGCTGGTAGCGGTCCGGATCGCCCTGCGGCCGGTAGGGGGTCTTGGTCCCGTAGCGACCGTGCCGGGCGGTGTCGGCGTCGGCGCCGGAGCGGTCGTGGGCGGACGCCGTGCCCGCGGTGGACAGGACGCCGAGGGCCAGGGTGAGGGCCAGGGCGGCGGAGAGGGCGGGGGTGCGCTTCACTGCGGTCCTCCGGGTCGGAGCGGTCGGGTCGGCTCAGGTGAGGTCGGCTCAGGTCTGGTCGGGTCAGGTCAGGTCGGGTCGAGTAGCCCCGGTCAGGTGGTCAGGGCCTTCGGCCGCGCGCATGCTGTCATGCGCATGTGAACGCGAGTTGACGTGTCACCGACGGCAAATCGCCACCCTGGCCGGAATGATGACCCCGAGTCGGCCGAACTCACGATCTTTCGGACAGTGGACGATCAAGCTCTTGATCTCCGGCCGGGCGGCTTCTAGATTGCGGTGCAATGTCACACTGAGCCGACCGACGCGGCCTTCCTGGGGGACCGGTGCCGGACACCGCACAGCAAGTACCGCTCCAGACCACCGAGAAGCTGCCCCGGGTGTTCTACCGGCTGGCGCTGGGCGACGCGCTCTCCACCTACGGGAGCCAGCTCGACCTGGTGGCGCTGAGCCTGTTCGCCTACGAGGCGGCCGGGAACGCGCTCGGCACGGCCGGGTACCTCATCCTGCGTCTGACCGGCGGTTTCGCCGGTGGACTGGTCAGCGGGCGGCTCGTCGCCCGGGTCGACCGGCGGCGGCTGATGACGGGCTGCGCCCTCGCCCAGGCGGTGGCGCTGGTCGTGGTGGCCCTCGCCCCGGCGTCCGCGCGGATCCCGGTGCTCTACCCGCTCGCGCTGGTCTTCGGCGGCGCGGCCGCGGTGTGCGCCGTCGCGCTGCGCACCAGCATCCCGGAGATGGTCGGCGCCGAGCGCCGGGCCCGCGCCAACAGCCTGATGGCGAGCTGCCGTTCGGCCGCCATGGTGCTCGGCTTCGCCTCCGCCGGTGTGGTGGTGGCGTGGGCCGGGTTCCGTGCGGCACTGCTGATCGACGCGTCGAGCTTCGTGGTGTTCGCCGCCGTGGTGCTCAGGCTGCCGTTGCGCACCCGGGCCGAACCCGCCGAGCAGGCGGCCGGACAGGCCGCCGGCGCGGCCGCGACCGGTACCACCGCCGACACCGAGCCCGACAGGGCTGCCGACGGCGGCAAGGCGAAACGATTCGGCAGCCGGTGGCAGGCGCTGGTGGTGCTGCGCGCGGCCCCCGTGGTCGGTGCGATGGCGGCGATCCGACTGCTGGACGCCTTCGGCTCCGCCGCGCACAACATCAGCCTGCCGGTCTTCGCCAACCAGCACGACCCCGGCAACCCGGCCGCGCTGCTGGGCATGTTCTGGGCCACCTGGGCGGTCGGCAACCTCGGTGCCCAACAACTGGTCTCCCGGCTCATGCTGCGCCGGGGCATCGAACCGGGCGAGCGCGCCTTCGCCCTGGGGACCTGCCTGATGTCCGGCTGCTTCATCCTGGTCTTCACCGGACTGCCGACCCCGCTGTTCCTCCTGGTGGCGATCGGCGCGGGGCTCGGCGACGGCTTCACCGAGATCTCGTACACCACCCGGATCCAGGCGCTCACCGACGAACGGCGCGGCCAGGCCTTCGGGTTGCTCGCCTCCGCCGAGAACGTCGGCATGGGAACCGGGATGCTGCTGAGCGGATCGCTGCTGGCCCTGCTCAGCCCGCTGACCGTGGTCGGCGTCTCGCACGCCGTCCCGATCGTGCTGGCGCTCGGCTTCCTGGTCCTGGTCGGCCGGGCCCGGAAGCGCTGACCCGTACCACCCGGCCACGCACCACCCGGCCACGCACCGCCGGACCACGTACCGCCCGACCGTACCCGCGACCACCGTGCACCGTGCCACCGCACCCGCAAGTACCGCGCCACCGGATCCGCCGACGCCCCACCGGGCCGCAGGCGACCCCGATCCGCCCACCCTCCGCAACCCGGGGCAGCCCTACCCGCGCACGCCCCGCACCGATCCGAAAGGTGCCGTCGCCGATGAGCCCCACCGGTTCCGAGCGCGCCCGGCTGCGCGCCCTGGAGGCCCGGCTGCTGCTGCGTCCCGAGGTCGCCGACTGCGCAGTGCTGCCGGTCGAGCGCGCCGACGGCCGCCTCGGCCTGCTGGCCTACCTGGTGCCCGCCGCCGACACCGACCCCGTCGCGCTGCGCCGCCGGGCCACCGCCGCCCTGCTGGACGCCGACCCGGGCACTGAGGTGCACCTCCTGGACGGCATCGTGCGGACCGCGCTGGGCGAACCCGACCGCGCCGCCCTCGCCGCCGCGGCGGCCCGGCCGCCGGCCGGGGCCGGGCCCGCGCTCCGCCACCTGCGCGAACTCATCCCGCACTGGCGGCCGTTCGGCGCCGCCGGCACGGCCGCCGGTGCAACCCCGAGCGGTTCGACGGCCGGCTCGACGGCCGCGCCCGAAGAGGCCGTACCCGAGGAGCCCGGGAACGAGGACCCCGGGACCGAGGCGGTCGGCGCCCCGCTGCCCGCCCCGGCTCCGGACGCGCCGCGCACCCTGCCCGAGGCCCTGCTGCGCGCCGCCGAACGGCACCCGGACCGCGGCCTGCACCTGGTCCGGGCCGACGGCGGGGCGACCAGGCTGACCTACCGCCGGCTGCTGGAGCGGGCCCGGGAGACCCTCGCCCTGCTGAGCGCCGCGGGGCTGCGGGCGGGCGACCGGGTGATCCTCCAGGTCCCGGACCAGGAGGGCTACTTCACCACCCTGTGGGCCTGCCTGCTGGGCGGGGTGCAGCCGGTCACGGTCGCTCGTCCGCCCGCGTACGACCAGCCCAACCCGGTCCTGGAGAAGCTCTGGCACGCCTGGCAGACGCTGGCGGAGCCGCCGGTGCTCGCGGGCGGTCCGGCCGTGGCGGGCCTGGCCCGGCTCGGGGAGCTCTACCCGGCGCCGGGCCTGCGGGTCATCGCGGTCGACCGCCCAGTCGACGGCGCCGCCGCAGCCGTCGGCGCGGGCGCCGAGCACGCCCCGGACCCCGGCGACGTGGCCATCCTCCAGCTCTCCTCCGGCAGTACCGGCCGCTCCAAGGCGGTGCAGATCACCCACCGCGGCATCCTGGAGTACGTGGCCGGCGCGGTCGCCCAGGGCACCCTGCCCGAGGACGTCACCGTCAACTGGCTGCCGCTGGACCACGTCGCCGGGCTGCTGATGTTCCACCTGCGTGACGTGGCGCTCGCCGCCGACCAGGTGCAGGTGCCCACCGAGCTGGTGCTCGCCGACCCGCTGGTCTGGCTGGACACCCTGGAGCGCTACCGGGGCGCACACTCCTGGTCGCCCAACTTCGGCTACCGGCTGGTCGCCGAGGCGGTGCGGGCGGCCGGCCCCGGCCGGAGCTGGGACCTCTCCTCGGTCAAGTCCCTGATCAACGCGGGGGAGCAGTGCACCGAGGCGGTGCTGGACGAGTTCCTGGCCGCCACCGGCCCGTTCGGCGTACGGGCGGAGCACGTGCTGCTCGGCTGGGGCATGGCCGAGACCTGCACCGTCATCACCTACAAGCGCTACCACGAGGACGGCGCCCGCCGGCTGGTGCGCACCGACTCGCTGACCGGCCGGCTGGAGCCCGCGGACCCGGACTCCCCGGAGCGCGGCACCGCGTTCCTCAGCATGGGGCGCCCCGCCCCCGGCGCCCGGATACGGGTGGCGGGCGAGGACGGCCGGGCCCTGCCCGAGCACCGGGTCGGCCGGCTCCAGGTCGACTCCGGCCGGGTGACGCCGGGTTACCTGAACAACCCGGCCGCCGACGGCGAGGCCTTCGTCGGCGACGGCTGGTTCGACACCGGGGACCTCGCCTTCCTGGCCGACGGTGAGGTGGTGCTCACCGGCCGGCGCAAGGAGATCATCATCGTCAACGGGGTGCACCACTTCTGCCACGAACTGGAGGACGTGGTCGCCTCGGTGACGGGGGTGCGCTCCGGGCACGTCGCCGCCTTCGGGGTCCCGGACGAACGCACCGGCACCGAACAGCTGGTGATCGCCTATGTGCCGAACGACCCGGACGCCCCCGCAGCCCCGGTGGCCGCCGAGGTCCGCCGGGTGCTGGCCGCCCGGCGGCAGCCGGCCCCCGCCCTGGTGCTGCCGGTGCCGGCGGCCGACTTCCCGCGCACCACCAGTGGCAAGATCCAGCGCACCGCACTGCGCGGGCGCCTGCTCGACGGCGGGCTCGACGAGCACCTCGTGGCGATCGACCTGGCGGAGGCCAACGCCCGGACCGTTCCCGACTGCGTCCGTCGGATCGTCTGGGAACCCCGCCCGGCGCCGGACGCCCCTGAGGCTCCGGAGGATTCCGAGGCTCCCGCGGATTCCGAAGGTTTCGAAGATCCTGAAAGTTCCGAGCCTCCGGAGCCGACCCTGCTGCTCGGCCCGGCCGGTCCCGGGACCCTCGCCGAGGCACTGGCCGCCGCCCTGCCCGGGGCCGTCCTGGTGGAGCAGCCGCCGACCGCCGACCCCGCGCAGTGGCGGCGGGCGCTCGGCGCCGAGCGCCCCGGGCGGGTGGTCCACCTCTGGGGCGCGGACGGCGGGCCCGCCGCGTCGTCGGACGGCGTACCGCCGGACGTAGCCCTGCTCGCCCTGCTGCGGGCCCTCGCCGAGCGGCCGCCGACCGGCGAGCTGGTCACCGTCAGCGCCGGACTGCACGCCGTACTGCCCGGTGAACTCCCCGACCCGGCGGCGGCGTTGACGGCGGCGCTGACCGCCGGGGCGAGAGCCGAGCAACTGGTGCCCGCTGCCCGGCACATCGACCTGCCGGCCGGTCCGCCGCCCGCCGAGCAGGCCGCCGCCCTGCTCACCCTGCTGGCCGAACCCCGGCCGGAGCCGGAGAGCGCCTGGCGCCGGGGCCGCCCGTGGGTGCCCAGGCTCGGACCGGTCGAACCCGGCACCGCCACCGACGCCCCCGCCGACGAGGGCTGCTCGCTGCTCTCGCCCGGCGCCCGCTACCTGGTCACCGGCGGCCTCGGCGGGATCGCCGCCGAGCTGCTGCCCGGCCTGCTGCGCGACCACGGCTCCCGACTGCTGCTGATCGGCCGCACCGACCTGGACGCGCCCACCGCCGAGGCGGCCGAACGCCGCGCCGCGCTGCACCGGCTGTCCGGCTACGGCGGCCGGGTCGACTACCGCCGCGCCGACGTGACGGACCGCGAGCAGCTGGCCACCGTGGTCGCCGAGGCCGAACGGGACTGGGGAGCACCGCTGGACGGCGTGCTCCACCTGGCCGGCGCCTACCGGATCGCCCTGCTCTCCGGCACCGGCCCGGACGACTGGCGGGAGGCGGTGCGTGCCAAGACGACCGGCACGGACCACCTCGTCGAGCTGGTCCGGCAGCGCCCCGGCGCCCAGTTCGTCGGCTTCTCCTCGATGGTCGGCTTCCAGGAGGCCGTCGGCTCCACCGCGTACGCCGCCGCCAACCGCTACCTGGAGAGCGCGGTCGAACGGCTGCACCGGGAGACCGGCACCCCGGCCTGGACGATCTCCTGGGGCCTGTGGAGCCGGGTCGGCATGAACCGCGCCACCGACCACGAGCAGGCCTCCGCCGCCCGGGGCATCGCCGTGCTGAGCGCCGCGCAGGGCCGCCGGCTGGCCGCGCTGCTGCTGGCCGGCGCCCCGGGCCGCTGGTACGCCGGGCCGGACCCGAGCGCCCCCGCCGCGCGCCGCCACCTGCTGGCGACCGCGCCCCGGCCGGTCCCGGAGGCGCCCGCCGGCCGTACGGACGAGGACCGGCCCCCGCAGCGGGTTTCCGAGCCCGCCCCCGCCGCGGCCGCCCCTGCCGAGCCCACCCCAGCCGCGGCCTCGCCGGTCTCCACCGAGCTGCGCCGGACCGTCCTGGACGCCTTCGAGACGGTCCTCGACGCCCCGCTCGACCCGGCCCGCCCGCTGGCCGAACTCGGCATCGGTTCGCTCCAGTTGATGCGGGTGCACGGCGCGCTCAGCACGGCCCTGCCGACGCCCCCGGCGCCCACCGAACTCTTCCGGCACCCCACCGTGGACGCCCTGATCGCCCACCTGACCGAGGCCCCCGCGCCGGCCCAGGCCACCGCGACCGCCACCGCGACCGGCACCGCCCCCGGGGCCCCGGCGGGCGACGACCGCCGGATCGCCGTCGTCGGCCTGGCCCTGCGCTTCCCCGGCGCCGACACCCCCGAGCAGTACTGGCGCAACATCGTCGACGGCGTCCGCAGCACCACCCGGTTCACCGAGGAGGAGCTGGCGGCTGCCGGACTGCGCCCCGAGGAGTACCGGCACCCCGACTTCGTCCCGGTGACCGGGGCACTGCCCGACACCGACCGCTTCGACGCCGAGGCCTTCGGCATCAGCGGCACCGAGGCCGCCCTGATGGACCCCCAGCAGCGCCTGCTGCTGGAGATCTGTCGCCAGGCCCTGGAGGACGGCGGCTACGACGCCCCCGACCCGCACCGCCGGGTCGGCGTCTTCGCCGGCACCGGGATGACCCTGTACGCGCTGCGCACCTACTACCAGCACACCCTGGCCGGCACGGCCGACCCGGCCCAGCCGGTGTCCGCGCTGCAGACCGCGATCGGCAACCAGGCCGACTTCGCCGCCACCCGGGTCGCCTACCGGCTGGGCCTGACCGGCCCGGCGATCGGCGTGCAGACCGCCTGCTCCACCTCGCTGGTCGCGGTGCACCTGGCGGCACAGTCGCTGCTCGCCGGTGACTGCGACCTGGCCCTGGCCGGAGCCGCCGCCCTGCACATCCCGCAGGCCGCCGGATACCGCTACGAGGAGGGGTCGATCCTCTCGCCCGACGGCGAGTGCCGGGCCTTCGACGCGGCGGCCGCCGGCACCGTCGGCGGCAACGGGGTCGCGGCCGTCCTGCTCAAGCGCCTGGACCGGGCACTGGCGGACGGCGACACCGTGCACGGCGTGATCCTCGCCTCCGCCGTCAACAACGACGGCGGGCTCAAGGTCGGCTACACCGCGCCCAGCGTGGACGGGCAGGCGGCCGTGATCGGCCGGGCCCTCGACCTGGCCGGGGTGCCGGCCGAGAGCGTCGGCTACGTCGAGGCGCACGGCACCGGCACCCCGCTGGGCGACCCGATCGAGTTCCGGGCCCTGGCCCAGGCGTTCCGAGCCCGGACGCGGGCCGCGGACTTCTGCTCGCTCGGCTCGGTCAAGCCCAACATCGGCCACCTGGACACCTGCGCCGGAATGGCCGGGCTGATCAAGGCCCTGCTGGTGCTGCGGCACGGCACCGTCCCGCCGCTGGTCAACTTCGACCGCCCCAACCCGGCGCTGGAGCTCGCCGGAAGCCCGTTCCGGCTCGCCGCCGAGCGCCGCGACTGGCCGGCCGGCGCCACCCCGCGCCGGGCCGGGGTCAGCGCACTGGGCGTCGGCGGCACCAATGCCCACCTGGTGCTGGAGGAGGCCCCGGCGTCGTCCGCGCCCGGTGCCGCCGACGGCCCCCGGCAGGAGGCGCCGACCGTCCTGCCGCTCTCCGCCCGTACGGAACAGGGCCTGACCGCCCTGGCCGGGCTGCTGCGCGACCGCCTGGCCGCCGGACCGGCGCCCGCCCCCGGCGACCTGCCGCTCACCCTGGGCGGCGGGCGCCGCGCCCTGCGCCACCGGCTCGCCGTCACCGGCGCCGGTCCGGCGGACCTGCTCCGCGGCCTGGAGGCCCACCTGGCGGGCCGCGGCTCGGCCACCGCACCGGTACGCCGCGAGGCCCCGCGCGGTGACGTCCGGCCGGTGCTGCTCTTCACCGGCCAGGGCGGCCAGTACCGGGGCATGGCCGCCGAACTCCACCGCGCCTTCCCGGTCTTCCGGGCCGTCCTGGAGGAGTGCGACCGGCTGCACCGCGAGGCCTGGGACGAACCGCTGCTGCCGCTGCTGCTCGACCCCGTGCCCGAGGGCGTCGCCGACGACTGGACCACCGAGGCCGCGCAGCCCGCGCTGTTCGCCCTGCAAGCGGCCCAGCTGCGGCTCTGGCAGGAGCTCGGGCTGTGCCCGGCCGCCGTCGCCGGGCACAGCGCCGGCGAGTACGCGGCCTTCCACGCGGCCGGCGCCCTCGACCTCGCCGACGGGATGTTCCTCACCGCGCTGCGCGGCCGGCTGATGCACCGGGCGACCGCTCCCGGCGCCATGGCGGCGGTGATGGCCGGTCCGCAGCGGCTCGCCGAACTCGCCGACTGGCTGCCCGGGGTGGAGCTCGCCGTGGTCAACGGCGCCGGCCAGTGCGTGCTGTCCGGCCCGCCGCGGGACATCGCGGCCGCCGAGGCCGTGCTGGCCGCCGAGGCCGTGACCACCGAACGACTCGCCACCGACCGGGCGTTCCACTCCCGGCTGCTCGACCCGGTGCTCGCACCGTTCCGCGAACAGCTCGCCCGGCTGCGGCTGCGCCCGCTGACCGTACCGCTGGTGAGCAACCTGGGCGGCGAGGTGCTGGCCCCCGGCACCGTGCCCACGCCCGACTACTTCGTCCGGCAGACGAGGGAGTGCGCGCGCTTCGACCAGGTGCTCGCCGCCCTGGACGGGCAGGGCCACGAACTGTTCCTGGAGCTCGGCCCGCACCCGACGCTCACCGGCATGGGCCGTCGGGAGCTGCCGCACCGCCACTTCGTGGCCGGTGCCCGCCGCGGCGCCCCGCAGGAGCCGCAGTTCGACGCCGCGGCCGGCGCGCTGTGGTCCCACGGCGTCCCGATCGACTGGGCGCGGTTCGCCGCCGCCCGTGACTGGCCGGACGGCCCGGCCCGCCGGGTGCCCCTGCCGACCACCGTCTACCAACGCCGCCGCCACTGGTTCACCGCCCCCGACCGGCCGACGACCACCGAGGACCCCGCCATGCACCAGGCACCGCCGCCCCAGCCGACCGCCCCGGCGGCCGCCGTCCCAGCGTCCGCTGTCCCGGCCGCCGTCCCCGCCGCCCCAGCAAGCCCCGAGCAGCTCGCCCTGGAGGCGGTGCGGCGCCGGGTGCTGGAG